>NZ_JBFSPI010000114.1:0-14182 GCF_041464685.1 Vibrio sp. 10N.237.312.B06 | reverse complement strand
AACTCTTTACCATGCTGTTCAAAAAACACTCACGAAAGATCAACACGCCCTAGAAACAGCCAGCTGATTACTTTGTTTTTAATTGAATATTCTGCGATGTTCATTCTGCTTTTCCTGACAATTCGATTCCGTCACGGAGTTTTCTTAGATTCGAGTTTACGAGTCGATCACCTTGCTCAACACCATGAGCGATTAATGCGCCTTGGCCACTGATTTTGTCGACTTCTACTTCGCTTTTGAATGCTTGTCCGTCTTCCATTTTCCACACATAGAACTGATTAGCTTCAGAGCCCGCTTCTAGCGTTGTCATTGGTAACTGGTAACCTTGAACATCACTCAGACCCGCTTTCGCCATATCCACATTGACCGTAACGCTCGTACCCGGCAGAATTTCACTTTCAGGCTGCTGCATCTGCATCCAAAACTCGTAGGTACGTGATTGTGGGTGCAATTCGCTAGTGTGCTCTAGATACGTCAGAGGATATTCCCCCGAGTGACCTCCAAAAGTTGCTTGTGGGCGGTAACTGCTCGAACGCATGTCTGGGCTGATCGACGCCAAGATCGAATCTGACACTTGAATTCGCACATACACCTTATCGTTCTGGTACACACTCAGGAGTGTTTCTCCAGGAGTCGTGTTTTCGAATCGTTGCTTATCGACGGTTGAAACTGTTCCTGAGAATGGCGCTAAAAGCTCTGTGTAACTTAACTTGCGTTTTGCTGCCGCCAAATTCGCCGATGCTAGTTTGTAGTTGGCCGTTAGTTGGTCTAGCTCTGACTGCGACAACATCTTGCTACCAAACATCTCCGTACCACGGGCCAACTGTTTGCTCGCCAGTTTGAATTGAGATTTAGCATCAGTTAGATCTTGAAGGTACGTTGCGTTATCTAAGATGGCTAATAACTGCCCTTTTTCGACTTTGTCACCGGCTTCCACCAATACTTGTTGAATTTCGCCTGCAAGCTTAAATGCCAACGGTGTAAGTTCTGCAGGCATCACCTGTCCATTAAAACTTCTGAACTGATCAGTCAGCGGCGCGCCAACGTCAAAGGTAGAAACCAATAAAGGCGGTTGTTCACGGTGTACAGCTTCATTGTTACAGGCTTGAAGTAACAAAACCGACGCGACAACAACTGATAATTTTAAAAGGTTCATTAAATACCCCCCTCACGAAGCCAAGCTTTTACTTGCTGTCCGTCAGATAACACATCCACACCTGCTTCAACGATAAGATCACCAGAAGAAAGACCTTCTATAACTTTACCTTGCTCATCAAGCAGGACTTGTACTTTAGAAATCGATCGAGAGTCTGGGTTATAGCGCCATAGCTCGCCATGGTCAGCTTGTTTGGTTAGCCAAGCTGAATCAACAATGCCAATACCGTAGTCTGACTTACTCTTCTGAACTTCAACTTGCGCTGTCATTCCAGAAAGTAGATTGATGCCTACCGGCTTGTCGATAGATACAACCGCTTGGTAGCTGTTGGTGTCTTCATCTGGTTGTGTAGAGATCTCTTTAAAACGCGTTGGGATACGAATACCGCGGTGGCTATCCATTACAACCCACATGTTTGAGCTCGTTAGGTCTTGAATAGAACGGTCTTCAAGCTTAGATACCGGAATAGAGAACGTCACATCCATTTCACTGTGATTCAAAATATTAAGAACTGGCTGCTTTTCAGCAATTAACTGATATTGCTTACCAAACACCATCGATACCACGCCATCGAATGGAGCAACTAATGTGGTGTAACCAAGGTTTGTTTTTGCTTGTTCCAACTCAACGTCAGCGGCAGTAAAGGTGTTGACGGCTTGGTCGTAGTAATCGGTACTGACTAACTTTTTCGAATACAGCTCAGAAGCTTGCTTGTATTGGCTGTTCGCCAAGTCAAATTTAGCTTGAGCTGCATCAACGGCAATACGGTAATCCGTCGCGTCTAATGCGGCTAGCACCTGACCTTTCTTAACTTCTTGTCCCATACGAACATCGAAAACTTCGATATCACCACCCACTTGAAATGAAAGCGCAGCACGGTCGGTTGCATCCACTTTTGCGATAAAACTATCAAGCTCGATATCTGCCTGCAGAGGAATCTCAAATAACTTTACAGGCTTGATTACCTGCTCATTTTCCTCTGACTGAACTTTGTTACATCCAGTTAGAGAGCTTGCGAGCAATAGTGCGACAATAACCACGCCCGTACGCTTGGTCGGTATCGCTTTGATAGACAAATTGGATTGCATGATGCTTCTCCATTTAATTATTATGATTTATTACACAGGTGGGCAGTATTTTTTATTTCAAGGAAAACAGGGTAGAATGTGGTAATCAGGTAAATGTAGAAATGAAGATGACTGAAAAGAAACAAGGCAGAAGAAGCGCGAAAGACGCTGAAGAGACGAGATTTTTGATCATGGGTGTAGCTGCGGATATGTTCTGTGAACATGGTTACGACAGCGTTTCTCTTCGTAACATCAGTGAGAAAGCAGGCGTATCTCATAGCCTTATTCGCCACCATTTTGGTAGCAAAGAGAAAATCTGGCATGCCATAAGTGATTGTTTACATGATTATTTTCAGTCTTACATTGCTAAAATTGTAGAAGAGTTACCAAAAGGCATTGCGCCAAACATTATTATCTATTTATTCAGTATGCGCCTCTTTAGCAACATGATTCACTCACGCAAACCGATGCAACTTATCACCGACTCTGTTCGCCAAAAAGACAACTTGGTCGATTACTTTATCGACAATGTTGGTGATATCGAAAAACAAATTAATATGTTGGCAGATGAATATAATGATGCGAATCCAGATAATTTGATCAACATTTATGAAATTAAATGGCAAATGATCATGTATGCGCACGGAGCGGTATGCCTTACTCCTTTCATGGAAAGCACATGGAATGAAGGCGACATGCAATCGACACCTGAAGAAGCATTGTTAAATCATTGGCAATTGTTTAACAAGCAAATGATCAGTACGTTCAATATCACTGATGAATGGGTATTGAATACAAGTTCGATTGAAGAACTTATTTATGAAGTCCCTTGTGTGTGGAAATGTGAACACTAGCAAAACAAACACTAAAATCGCGGCTTCAAGTTTCATGCTTAGTGCTTAGTGCTTAGTGCTTAGTGCTTAAAATGAAAACGAAAACGAAAATGCCCCGCTACTGATAACAGTAACGGGGCATTTTTATGTCTGAGCAAGTCTGCTTAGTTTTTACAGTATCACAAACGATGCAACCGCCAGCAGGTTTAGCGACGCGCTTTACCGCGATTTTGGTGAATCTTAAGTTTCGCTTTCATCTTACGTTTTTCTGATGAGCGACTTTTACTGCGACCACCTCGATCGGGGGCTAGATCTTTTTCTATGCTTGGTTCAAAGCCCTCTAACCACTCTTGAGGCAAGCGAGTATCAAGTAAGCGTTCAATGTCACCCAGAAGATAAGCTTCATCCTGGCTCATCAAAGAGATCGCTAAACCACTGTTGCCAGCACGGCCAGTACGACCAATACGGTGAACGTAGTCTTCCGCTTTAAATGGCATATCGTAATTCACAACTTGTTCTAGCTGCTGGATATCAATACCTCGAGCTGCCACGTCGGTTGCAATTAACGCGCGTACTTTACCTGATTTGAAATCATCCAGTGCTTTTTGGCGCGCACCTTGGCTCTTATCACCATTGATTGATGCCGCTTTAATGCCATCTAGCTTAAGCTCTTTAACGAGAGCATCGGTACCCTGCTTAGTCTTAGTAAACACCAACACTTGTTGCCAGTTCTTTGAGCCAATCAAATAAGCCAATAATTCACTCTTGCGCGATTTATCAACTGGATAAACCATCTGGGTAACGGTGTCAGCGGTGCTGTTTTTTGGCGTCACTTGAATTTCGCTTGGCGACTGCATCATTCGATGTGCCAGAGCTTTAATTTTGTTATCAAACGTCGCAGAGAAGAACAGAGTCTGTCGCACCTCATTCATACGAGAAAGAATGCGTTTGATATCAGGCATGAAACCCATATCTAGCATGCGGTCTGCTTCATCCAGTACCAACACTTCAGTGTGGCTCAACATGATGTTCTTAGTGAACATATGGTCGATAAGACGGCCCGGAGTCGCGACAAGAATATCAGCTCCACCGCGTAGGTTTTCAGTTTGAACCTTCATACTAACGCCGCCGTAAGCCACCACGACTTTGATGTCGGTACCCTTTGCGTAGCTGGTTACGTTATCGAAAACCTGTTGCGCTAGTTCACGTGTTGGTACCAACACAAGCGCACGAACTAGCTTCGGGTTTGGAATAACGTTGTCTTTTGTCTCGATTAATCTTTGGATAATTGGCAAACCAAATGCGGCCGTTTTACCTGTACCCGTTTGAGCACCAGCCAATACATCTTTGCCTTCTAATACCAATGGAATCGCTTGCTCTTGAACACTGGTAGGAGCCGTAAAGTTAAGCTCTGATAGCGTAGCAAGAAGATGCTCAGATAATCCTAGTTGGTTAAAAGATTTTGTAGATTCAGACATAGTATGATGCTCAAAGATTAAATAGGCGCGGATTGTAGCAAACCTGCATTACGCTGTTTACCTTTCCTTTTGATTTTTCTTCATTTGAAGCGAATTAAACTGCTTCGCTTCTTCTAAAACACTAGGATAAAGTTTATGAAAGTGACACTGCAACGTGTTGTAGTGATGTTCTAGGTCGTGATAGCAAGATTTAAGCATCCCAAGCTTTGGCCGTCTCAAAGCCATGCGTTGCAATACCACCTCAATGGAAGGCATGTCTTGATAACTTAGCAACCAATGTTGTTCTGCCATTTTCTGGTGAACAGTAATGAAGTGCTCAGGCCAATGAGGCTCTTGGTGTTCAAAGATCTGTTGATGGCTGTCTACGCAAAAGCGCTCAAGTGATTGCGTTGAGAACTGAGCCCAATGATTGGCTAAGCAGTGATCCCAAAATACATCGAGTGCGATAGGTGCAAAGCGTCGTGTTTGGTGTGAGAAAAGCGATTTTGCAGAACGAGACACATCATGAAGATCAGTATAGCTATCAACGAATCGATGAAGTCTTATTCCGTCTGAAAGTGAGTTTGAATAGTATTTACTAGGGTCGCCTTTAACGAAGTCACCTAACAGATTACCCGCTAAGTTACTTTTACAATGCTTGGCGATGTGGAGGTGTGCGAGAAAGTTCATTGAACCTCATTAAAGTATCGAGAACTAAGTAACATAGTAAACGTACTCGTTTATCTTCGCGAACTTTAATGAGGATAGTTTTGTTATGACGTGTGAGCTAATGAGATTTGCTCAGTTTAAGAATTGTTTAATTTGAGAACGTTGAACTACAGAAACCTTTAGTTCAGTAAAACCTAGTTTAAAACCTAATTAAAGATCTTAAAAACTTAGTTCGAAGACTTGAAAAGCTCTTATGCTAATTGTTTAACCGTCTGTTCATAGTCAGATAAATCGATACCAATTTCCATAGCATCTAACAACTCTAGACTTTCGTCATTATAAGATTGGTCACTCATAGTGCCCCCTCTATTCCTTGGTGTGGATATGTTATCCGATTAACTAGTGCACCATCTTGGACTTATATTATGTCACTTTGATGAACGCACTCTACTCTACCCATTCCATATTTATAGCTTGAAGCTACTCGCGATCATTAACGCTTGTTTACGCTAAAGGGGCATACGCGAACGACATATGTACTGTCACCGTACACTAATTACAACAAATTACCCTATAAATTTTGAAGCAAATCACACTCAAACGTTTGCTTAAGCATTTTTAGTTCCTTACGCACCAATCGCTGTACATATTTATATACAGTGGATATTTTTAATTACATTAAACATTGCATTTGGAATTAAACTCAATCAAGATACTTGAAAATCGAGATATTCTTTGGGTTTATTCTCTTAGACCAGAAGAAACACAACGAAAACCCACCCTAACGTAAAGAATTATATACAATGAATAAATCAAAGGTTTTTGGTAGTACTTTGATCATTGCAGGCACAACCATTGGTGCCGGCATGCTCGCTCTTCCACTCGCATCTGCAGGAATTGGCTTTTCAACCTCACTATTTCTAATGCTTGGCTTATGGGCTCTCATGGCCTTCACCGCATTATTAATGGTAGAGCTTCATCAATTCGCTGAATCGGACGCAACTCTACACACGTTAGCTCACACGATTTTGGGAACGAAAGGAAAGTGGATCGCAAGCTTCGCCGTGATGTTTCTTTTCTACGCTTTGTGTGCCGCATACATTGCAGGTGGCGGTGCGCAGTTTAACCAACGTATCTCGGATATCGCAGGGATTGAACTCAATGGCCAAGTCACTACACTCCTATTTACACTGTTAGTTGCTGGAGTTGTGACGATTGGTACACACAGTGTTGATAAAGTTAACCGCGTTTTATTCGGACTTAAACTGATTGCGATGGTACTGGTACTCAGTTTCCTTGCACCAAACATCACCTCTCAATACCTAATGAGCATGCCTTTGCATCAAGGCCTGATTGTTGCTGCGATACCGGTTGTGTTTACCTCTTTTGGTTTCCACGGCAGCATCCCTTCAATTGTTCGATACCTGGATGGTGACGTTCGCTCTTTACGTAAGGTCATGATTATTGGCTCTGCACTGCCTTTGGTCATCTATGTTTTCTGGCAGAGTGTTACGTTGGGTGTGGTTAGCCAAGAGCAATTATTGTCTGATACTAGCTTGGGTGCGCTTCTAGTCTCACTATCGCAAACTGTTCATCAATCAAACTTAAGCTTGATCGTGGGTGTATTTGCTGACCTTGCACTTCTTACTTCTTTTATTGGCGTGAGCTTGGGGTTATTTGAATTCATGGGGGACTCTCTAAGCAAGAAACTAGGCAATGCCAAACGCGTTAAGACGGCCGCTATCACTTTTTTACCACCATTAGGTTTTGCCTTGTTCTACCCACAAGGTTTTATCATGGCTTTGGGTTACGCTGCCATTGCACTTTCAGTGCTCGCAATTCTGTTGCCGACAGTAATGGTATACAAAGTTCGTTACACAGATTTAATAGTAAAACCTCACGCTACAGAATCAACTTACCAAGTGTTAGGTGGAAGCAAAGCGCTGTTTTTAGCGGGTAGCGTTGGCGTGTTTATCATTGCAATTCAAATCCTTATTTCAGTAGGGTTATTACCATCATTAGGCTAATAAACCCATCGAGAGCAAAAATACTTGATTGATGTCTCATGAACGATATATTGCTATCATTAATTTTCATAATTAGTCGATCGAAATCACATTTTTATTGAGGTCGGTTATTTAGAGTCCACGGTAAAGGATTTACCGTGGAGTTTTTATGAAAGAAGTACAATTTAGAACGATAGACAAACTGTTTATTAAAATGTCTATTAACGACAAGTTTTGGGTCATTTTCTTGATCTTTTTTGCCGCTGTGGCAAGCCTCGCTGGCCTCAACTACGTCAACAATATGGAACAAATTGACGCGAGTGCAAAACAGCAGGTTGAATATCAGTTGCAAGGCATTTTATCAGCGTCAGATTCCCCAACTTCGGTTCGTTCTGTTAGCCAACAAACACGCCTTCAAGAAACCACTATTTCAAACACGGGTTCGGTGACTGCTACGGCACTGGCACAAGATGGCAACTACTACTCTCTTACCGTTTCAACTACTGATACACAGAACCAAAAGCAGCAAGCTCTGTACACATTATTACTCAGTCTTTTATGGTGTTTGCCTTTTGGTCTTTTCTGTTACTGGGTTGCAACCTTCCTAGGTGGCGCACTTTGGGTTCTTTACTCAACCACTCAAAAGATTGGTGATGGTGATTTAACATCTCGCCTTGGCTTCCATCCAGGCCGAGATGAGTTTGGTACGATTGGTTGCGCCCTTGACCGTTCAATGGATACGCTAAGTGAACTAGTCAATAACGTAAACCAAAACGCAGCGACACTGAGTGAAACGTCAGCTTCTTTCGAAAAAGAGATGAAGCGCAGTGAAACACAGATTATGAGCCAGAATTCATCTCTAGACTCTGTTGCAACGGCAATGGATCAAATGACGGCATCAGCGAATGAAGTATCTAATATCTCTGCGCGCTCTACAGAGCAAGCAGAGCAAGATGCTCAACAAATCAATGATAGCCATGCTATGGTTCAGCAAGCAATCTCAGAGATAACCACCCTTTCTTCTTTGATTGAGCAAACCTCGTCTTCTGTTACGAGCTTGAATGTAAATACAAGCCAAATCAACGAAGTCATCACGACGATCAACGCGATTTCAGAACAAACCAACTTACTTGCACTAAATGCCGCGATTGAAGCAGCTCGTGCGGGTGAACAAGGTCGTGGTTTCGCCGTTGTTGCTGATGAAGTGAGAACGCTTGCTAGCAGAACTCAATCCGCTACGGTTGAGATCCAAACGATGATTGAACGCTTACAGCAAGAGAGTCAAAATATTGCTAAGATCACGGTGCAAACGGTTGATCAAGCGCAAACCAGTAGCCAACTCATTTCACATATCGGTGATGACGTAAACTCGATTGCAGATTCCGCACAAGCGCTAATGGACATGAGTCTACAAATAGCAACGTCAGCTGATGAACAAAGCAACGTAGCGAATACCATCGCTGCTGAGCTTAATGATATACGAGGCCAATCAGACGTAATCAAAGATGTCGCTCAAAACTCTTCAAAGGGCGTATCTAAGCTCACAGAAGCATCGGTTTCTCTGTCTCAAACTTTGGCAAGATACCGCACTTAGCACTTGGCAAATAGCTATCAACTATCAACTATCAACTATTTGCACTTAATGCTTAATGCTTAATGCTTAATGCTCAGAATTAAGAACAAACCTAAGAAGGACTCATATAGAGTCCTTTTTTTATTGGTGCTGATTAATAACCATGGTAAATCCATACTCCTCAGTTATTAACATGAAGTAAGTCGCAAAGGAGGGATTAAGAGGAGCCAAAACTGTCTAATAATCGAGCTTAGGGGTAATCTATTTGAACGGGTCTTATTTTCGCTTACCCTTTTGCTGCAGGTGACACATAATGAATAAAACAGATGCACCATACACCGACGACATCACATGCCCTTTATGCCAACATGACGAATATCTACTTTCAGAAAGTGGAGAGAAGTTCACTTGTGCTGCATGTGGTTTCCACACAACACAATTAAGCAAAGTAGTCAGCCTTCAATTAGGCTTTACCCCACCAAAGCTCCAGAGTGCGGTATACCACCACTTGAGCAGCGCTTGCCATTAATCCAAATCGATATTTCTTCCAAACTGTAAATATCCTGAGCCGCTAGCTCTGCTATGTCGGCTTCGGTATTATCACTCAATGAACCTTCAAACGTTGGTCGCAATCTAAAAGATTGAATACCCGCACGAACCCCTGCTTCAATGCCTTTCACCGTGTCATCAACATAAATACATTCGTTTGGTAAAAAGCCCATATTCATTGCGGTATACATGATCAGGTCGGGCTCCGGTTTCCAGCTATTGGCATCAAAAGCTGAAAATACTTTGCCTTTGAAGTCGTCGAGCATTCCTGTCATTGCCAATGAGGATTCAACTCGATATTTAGGCGCATTGGAAGCGATACAAAACTCAATGTCTTGTTGCTTGAGGAATTCAATAAGCTCAATAGCACCATCCATCGGCTTTAAATGGCGTTGGAACAAGGCTTCTAATTCAGTGCGATAAAGCGGCTCGAGTGTATCGATGGAGATAGATAGCCCTAAACGTGCTTGCGTATCCATTAAGATGTCAGCTAGCTTCCCACCTTGAAAGTGCACATAGCAGTCATTAACGCTTAACTTAGCCCCAAAGCCAGAAAACACATTCACTAAGGCTTGGCAACACAGCTTCTCGCTATCGATGAGTGTTCCATCACAATCGAAAATTACACATTTAGTTTGTTCTAACCGCATAGCTCTCTCACTCGCATTGAATTCAAGTTTTATCCTATAGTGTTCTTTCAATACGCGTGATGATTAAGGTAACACTTTACCTATCGCCCCTTATTTCTCTACGCGAAATATGCAGTGGATCACTTTATGCTTAACCTTAAGCAACAGCACTCATTAAATTAATATACTTTGAGCGTCACCAATCACGACTTTATTTGCCAATAAACCGTTAATTCACGGCCAATTCTTCAATAACAATAGGTTTATCCGTTAATTCAATGCGACATTCAGCGGTGATGGTATCTGGATACGAATCACGGATAGCAACAAACTCGGGTAAGTGGCTCAGTAGTAACTGAGTAAGCTCAGGGTCGAACTGACAGCCGCATTCTCTCTCGAACAAATCGATAACCATCTCTAATGGCCACGGCTCTTTGTAACAACGGGCACTGAGTAGTGCATCAAACACATCCGCGACGGCCGTAATACGGGCAAACAAGTGAATTTCGTCACCCACTTTGCCATTAGGATATCCAGCCCCATCCCAACGTTCATGATGCTCGTTGGCAATGATAGCAGCCAGATTGGTAATATCACCGGCTCCACTCTTCAGTAAGTTATAGCCTGCCGTTGTGTGAAGCTTCATCACTTCCCACTCTTGCTCGGTCAATTTACCTGGTTTATCCAAGATTGATTCTGGGACTGAAATCTTACCCACATCATGCATCGGACTGATGATCTCTATCATCTCGACCTCGCGATGGCTCAAGCCACGATACTTAGCAAGCAACGCAGACAACTTGGCGACACGTTTAACGTGATTACCGGTTTCGCCAGAGCGAGTTTCAATCGCCTCTCCGAGAACATGAATCATATCTTTTTGAATATTCAGTGTTTGTTTCTGGAGTTTTAAGATTCGTTTGCTCTTTTTAGCCAGTTCTTTCTTTTGGCGTAGAGTGACAAATTGCATCAAAATAATCAGGCTCAAACCTGCAATGACCATCGACAATCCCAATAGCAACTGAAAGTTTTTACGAATAAAGGATGAAGGCTCATTAATGAATACAGCCTCATCAGGTAGCGCACTCTCACGGATACCGAAATTTGTCATCGCTGGATAATTGAAAACAAAACGTTTGTTCTCACCTGGAGTTAAAGGTTCGTCGAAACCAAGAGGTAGGTACTTATCGAGCGCCTTAACCGTCTCTTCACCCATGCTTTGAGAGTGATTCACATAGCCACCAAGTACATCTCCCGAAATATAGAACTGCCACAAAGCAAACACTGGAGCAGCACTTGCTTTAGACAAAGTATCCGAAACCTCTTGATAAGTATGATACACGCCTCGATTCAATTCGGTATTGTAATGACTGAGCAAAACCGCGTCATCAGCAGAGATACCTTCCAAAAACTGACGGGTACGCACTAACGATAAATCGCGTATTTCAACCAATGTGATATTAGGGAACTCAGTCATCACGCGATTCATCTCTTTGCGAATTAACTCAGAAGTGACACTGTAATCATTGATGAAATACAGTATTTTTAGGTTAGGTCTTAACTTCGAAATTAGATCAATATTGACGTCTATCTGATCGTTCTCATAAAGCACGGTTGCTCTATCAGACACCGAATACATGTCGGTACTGAAATCGTTAATACCGGCAGCAACGACAGGTGTGGAGCGATCGATCAAACTAGGCAGAGATTCAAGGAAGTTAGCCGCGTTGTCGTCAGTCGCGATTACACCATCAAACTTATAATCTGCATATTTGGTACGTAAGTAGTTTGCGATAGAATCGTAGTACTCAGGGCTATGGACGCGCTTTGAATCCAAATACTCGATTGAGAGTTTAACTTCGGCTTGAGATTGGCTGAACGCACTGTCTATCCCTTTTTGGAAGTCAGCGGTCCACTGATAAGAAGGTTCGTATGAGTGTAAAACTAGGATGCGTTTGATATCCCAGTCATTAGCAAAACTGAGTGAAGAATAAGCGCTAACACACAATACAGCGATTGAGAACAATAGCTTGTACATACAATACCCTTTAAATAAGACGGGGGATTTTACTTAGATTAACGCTTTCTCAAAGAACCTTTAGTTCTCGACCCACACTTTATCGCGAGAAGCATGATCTTGTGCCCAAAAATCAAGGATCTGCTTAGCAAAAGCGTTGATACTTTGACCACTTCCAACCACAACGTCTGAGATTAGCAGAGAATCCTCCGCTTCTGTAACGATAGCGCTCGCTGCTACATCACCATTTTGAGTCCCTATGTATAAGACATGTTCGTCAGATAACATAATCTGACTCAAAAACTCTAACATGTACGCCCTTTCGGTTTCATCTTGGTAAGCGCTGGCTTGGTTAAGTGAAAAAAGTACGGTCAGTTTATGGAAGTCGACTTTATGCAGTTCATCAATTTGGGAAGGTGTTTGATCTTGGGTGAGGAGTTGGTATGTCTTGGACGGGAGTTTGCTTTGATAAAGTTCTCGGCCTAGCAGGCTCTCTTTTGCGGGGTAGGCAATATCGAGTTGACTAAACAGCCATTGGTTTTTCTTCTGTACAATTTCAGGTATTTCGTTATTCATTCTTTTAGTACCTACGGTTAGTATCCCCAAATGTCACAGCTATTTGGAAGACATATATTCGACTGAGGTGCCGAGCTACAAGCACAGAGCATACAGAGCATGACCAAGGCCAACAAGTACTTTAAATGCTTCATATTTTCCATTATCCAACAACATCCTTTAAGAACTTAACGAAAAGCTCTACACTCGTATTCAAGCTTTCAATATCCTTATAGTAAACAGAACTCTATAAATAAAAAGGACTTCTTATGAAAAAAGCCTTAATAGCAGCGGGTATCATCACAATGTTGGCTGGCTGTTCGGACGACGAGGTTGGCGACGTCTCTCTTGGATTCTTCACAATGAAGCATAAACCTTGTATTTAGATTTGAACCCTATAACAAATTTCACATAAAATCTAATATAAACAGAGTCATAAAGGGCACTAATCAATGAAAAAACTAATCTCTATCCTTTTACCTATTCTTCTTGTAGGTTGTTCAGACAATGAAGTTGGTAATGTTGACCTTGGCATATTCAGCCTAAAAGACGTATCAATCAAAAACTTGGATGACGAAAAAATACCAGGTGTAACGTGCCACATTGCATCTGTGGAAGCAGACTTTAGCCTTGCAGACCCAAGCGACAGCTCTATCTCATGCCGCCAAACCGGTGAGATCACACCAGAAATGATCGCAACAATTGACAAGGGAAAATCAGGCGAAGTTGTTTTCAAACAGTCTAAAAGTATCTTCTTTAAAACAATGAAGGTTCGACGTATCTACGATGCAGAGAATCAGACTCTACTTTACTTGTCTTACACGACCAAAGAGACAGAGGGAAGCTTTAAACACAGCCTTTCAACTGTTCCACTCTACGACACAAAAGCTTATGTAGAGCTTTCGACAACGGTAAATTGATACAAGATTAAATAGATTATTAGGGGTTCGAAAAACGTTTCGAATCCCCTATCATAACTAATCTTTCAACGGAATTTCTAGGGGAAGAGAAATCCCTTTTTCGTAAGCCTTTTTCACGGTGGTATCTAAGTTAATTGCTAATGAAAGATACATAATCGAGCTTCTTACAAGCTTAATCAGAGTAAACAATCGTCTCTCGAACTCTTCAATAGATACGTGAAGAGTAGGAGTTGATAGCTTTTGTTTTTCATATTTTTTGTGTTCGATTTTCTTACACTGTGCTTCAAGTTCAGTTCGTTGTTCTAACAACTCAGAAATTTTTTCGTTCTTTTCTACTAATGTATCTTTTTGAAATAACACGAAACAGCGCCAAGTTCATTAAAACATATATTTTCACACCTTTGAGTAATTACTTTCATTTTCACGTTCGTTTATACTCGTTTTGATTACCCAGAGTCGGCAGCACGTTAGATTCATTATTTGTTTTCTCATTACCACTATATAGTGATAATGAGAAGTTACTGTCCTTTGTGATAACAAGACAATGTCATGAATTATTTTTATTTATTCGTTGTGAATTTCGATTATTTCCTCTAAATCATAGTCCCAAGAACAGGAATAGGTTATTTTTGTAAAATAACAATTCCAAAAATATAACAAGTTATAGCAATTTTGATTTAGAGTTCAATTTCTCTGATTACTAGGGCGTGTTGATCTTTGCTGTACATTTCGCGTTCAACAATACATCGGT
>NZ_JBFSPI010000113.1:0-14205 GCF_041464685.1 Vibrio sp. 10N.237.312.B06 | reverse complement strand
CCTTAGAGGGCGTCACCCAATAAGCCTCCGGCTCCGCCGGAGGTCATTTAACTTAAGTACATCTCCTTGATAGTAATAAGGTTCCATTGGCATCTTGCTGTTGGTTGGCCTTGCGTAGTGAAGTACAGCGGGTTTACCTTCCTCTTGTCGAGCATATAAATAGCCAATCAGCGCATGTTCAAATTGGTGGTAGCCATTGCCCCAATGGAAAGCTTTAGTACGCTTAGGCTCAAGCCCAACGCCACCGTACTTATGATCTACCCATACATCATGAAAGGTGGGCAGGGTGTATTGCAGTACGTCTTTCATTGAACCATCGATAAGCGATACCGTCATCGCAGCTTGATCAAGCTCAGCCCATTCCCATGATGACGCCCATTGGCTGTACGGTCTGCTTTGCCAGCCCGTGATATCTTGCCCTTGCCACATCTTCTGAAGTCGCTCGCCAAAGTAGTTAGATACATTGGCAAAATCTTTTTGATATTGCGCCTGAGCCAAAGTGTGTTTCATACCGTCTAAACCAAACTTAGACCAATCGGAATTTTTTAATGCATGACCAGTTAGATAGGTCATCCAATACGCTTTAATGGTGTGCCCAAAATCATTGTGATTGGCATTCGGCATCATTGCCGCTTTGTCGTGAATTGCGCCGTAGAAGCGTTGTTCATCTTCAGAGTGGTAGTGATCAATCATGGCTTGCGTGAGCCAGTTTAAGTCATCAAGCCATTTGGCTTTGACGGGCTCTTTGAGCAGAGGAGTGACTAACAACAGGTAGCCGTTTATTTGATCAAGTTGCGCGACCAGTTCACGTCGTTTTTCACTGCCATCTTCACCGTCGGCGAGTACCCAAGCAAGACCGCTGCTGTCGCTAAGTCTATATTTATCAAAGATAAAAGCTTGTTGGGCGATGAGTGCTTCTTCTACCTTTTTGTCTTGGGTCAGGTAGTAGTACATCGCGAGTCCAACCAGCGCATACGCTTGATCTTGAGAGGTACGTTGCTGCCAATCTTGACCCGCTTTTCCCTCTTTTGTGTAGCCAATAAAGCCACCATTTTTCTTATCTTCTAGTTGATCAATGAGGTAGTAGGCACCTTGCTTGGCAAGCACTAAAGCTTGTTTGTCTCCAGTAAGGTGATAGAGCACGCCGTAGGCATAGGTTTGGCGTGATTTCATACGCGTAAACTCCTTGCCAAAGTGGGGAGTGATCCAGCCTCTGTTCAATTCAGGACACACATCAGATACATCGAGCAAGGTGCCATCATCACAACGAAATGTCGGGAAGTTGCCTATCGGTTCTCCCTGTGCGCTCGGCATAAGCCAGTAAGGTGCGAGCCCTTCAGAAGCATGATTGATCCAGTCTTCTCCAGAGGGAAGGGTGACATTGGCAGATACGGCCAAGCTAGTGACACTGAGTAATGCGATGGTTGCTCGTAACATAACGTTTATCTTAACTATTTGAATTTAGTTGAATATAAACAATCACATCTGCACATTGTGATTAGGCGATCACAATCGACCAAATTATTAAGGTTTAAATAAAGGCTCACAGACTAGTGAGCCTTGAAAGGGTGTTTTGTATTTTATACAGACTCTCCCGCCTCGTCCTCTTCAACCACATCGGTTTCTAAGCTCGCTTCTGCCAACCATTTTTGTACTGATGGGCTGTTGAGCACACGTTGCTGATACTGTGATGCCTTCTCTGAAAGTTTGATGCCATAGGTTTCAACGCGTAATGCCACAGGTGCAAACATCGCATCGGCAATCGACCATTCACCAAACAACCAACCTTCTGGATATTGTTCCATTTGCGTCGACCATATGGCATCAATACGAGCAATGTCTTTCAATGCTTCTTCACTCAAAGCAAGCTTTCTTTGAGCGCGGCAGTTCATCGGCATTTCATTTCTGACGGCAAAAAATCCAGAGTGCATCTCTGCAGAAATTGCTCGGGCATGGGCGCGTTCTTTCACTGATTTAGGCCATGCTGCGCCGTCCAAGTAAGCTTCGTTGACGTATTCGAGAATCGCCAGTGAATCCCACACCGCAACGTCACCGTCAACCAGGGTTGGAACTTTGGCTGTTGGTGTCACTGAAGCTAGTGTGTCGTAGAAATCAGAGGTGAAAAGCTTGAGCTTAATGACTTCCGCATTCAGGTTGTAGTTGTCGAATATTAGCCATGCGCGCAATGACCAAGTTGAGTAGTTCTGGTTTCCAATATAAAGCTGCATCGTTGCTTCCTTGCGTTTAGTGGGTATGCTTTGAGACTTAGGGTAAGGTATTGAGCCTTAGGGGCATGCATTTGAGCTTAGGGGATTGTATTGCGGCGCACTAACGGATAATTTTGATGCAATACATTAATAAAAACGATGGGTGGTGATTTCAATATGGATATTGATGCTTTGCGAGGCTTTCTCGCGTTTGTAGAAACCAGTAGCTTTACTCGTGCAGCGAAACAGATAAATCGCACCCAATCGGCATTCAGTGCGCAGATGCGCAAACTGGAAGAAGAACTCAACGTGACCCTTTTCCAGAAAGAAGGCCGTAATCTCGTGCTGACAGAGGCTGGCTTAGCGCTGCGTTCTCATGCTGAACAGTTGGTCGCCCTCCACAATACCGCCCTCAAGCAAGTAAAGCGTTACGAAGACAAACAACCTCTAAGACTCGGTTGCCCTGAAGACTACAATGACACTATTCTGCCAGAAGTGATTCGCCTGTTGCAGAAAGCAGAACCCACCTGTTCTATTCAAGTATTCAGCCTACCAAGCATTACGCTCAGAGAGTGGTTGGATGATGGTAGGCTTGATGCTGCAATTGTCACCCGAGCGCCTGACAGTGAAGAGGGCTATTGGCTTACCAGTGATGTGGGAGTATGGATAAGCAGCCCTGATTTTGTGTTTGATGATTCTAAACCTGTTCCACTTGCTCTGTTCCAGACTGATTGTAAATACCATGCAGCAGCGGTGAATGGCCTAACTAAACAGGGTACGCCTTATCAGTTGTTGGCGTGCAGTAATACCGCTTCGGCGCAACGTGCCATTGTTAAAGCGGGTTTAGCGATTGGCGCGATGGGTAAGCTGAGTGTGACTTCTGATTTGAACATTCTGGAAGATATGCCACCACTGCCTTCGGTGGATATTGTGCTGATTTTAGCGAGCAAACATCACCCAGTGTTAGACAAAGAAGTGCTTAACCAACTTGTGGAGTTGGACTCCAATTAGACTTTTGCTCGGTGAGGGTAATGTTGAGTGCGGAGCTAAAATAGATAGGCCGAGAACATGCTGTTTCGCGGAGGAAATTGTGGTTCTCGGCCTAGTTATTGTTAGACGCTGTTGGTAATTAAGAAAGCTTGAACTTACTCAGTTCGCCGTGTAAATCACCGGCTTTCACTGTCAGCTCATTACTGATTGCCACTGATGATGTCATGGTGTCCATCACTTCCACTGCTGTGTCATTGATGATAACGACATTGCGGTTAATCTCTTCTGACACAGAGCTTTGCTCTTCAGCCGCGGAAGCGATCTGATTGTTCATGTCATTAATCACTTCAATCGCTTGGTTGATTTCAGACAAGGCTTGATGTGCAGCTTCGGTTTCACTTTTTGTGTTGTTCGCTTGATTCTGGCTTTGCTCCATCAGTACCACAATAGATTGAGTCTCTTGTTCTAAGCGAGCCAACATAGAGCGAATCTCTTCTGTTGAACCTTGAGTTCGATTCGCTAGGTTACGAACCTCATCAGCAACCACTGCAAAGCCTCGACCAGCCTCACCTGCACGAGCCGCCTCAATCGCGGCATTCAGTGCAAGTAAGTTAGTTTGCTCTGCAATGCCACCAATCTCGCTCAAGATACCCTGAATAGCGGTGCTCGAATCGACTAAGTTCTGTGTTTGTTGCTGCGCATCGTTAACCTGCACAGCCAAGCTGTCTACAGCACTGGCGGCATTGTCCATGCGCGTCATACCATTGAGACTGTTGCTTTGCACTTGGCTTGCAGCTGCCGCTGCTTGAACCGCTGAGTTCGCCACTTCTTGCGCTGTTGCACTCATTTCATTGATAGCAGTGGCAAGTGAGTTCACTTCGTTAACTTGAGAATTCAGCTGGTCACGTGAAACTTCAGCACGAGCTTGGCCTTCTGTCGCGTTTTTATCCACTTGGTCAGCCGTTACCATCACGGTAAGTAGCATCTCTTGTATGCGAGATAGGAAGGTATTGAACCAGTGTGCAAGCTGAGCGGTTTCATCCTTACCTTTCACTTCAATGCGATAAGTTAAGTCACCTTCACCCTGTGCTGCATCTTTAAAGCGTTCCACTAAGTTGTTCAAAACCTTGCCCAAAGAGTTAGCAATGAATGCCATTGAGGCAATGCCTAGAAGAGCGGCGATGATTCCCGCCCACACACCTTTTTCAAGTGCTTTTGAATTCTGAGCATCACTCCACTCGGTGTAGTCATTGACGCTTTTGGCTAGGTGACTACTAGGGACAGACACCATGACTACCCATGGCGCATCACTGGTATCAATGGCAGTAATCGCGTACTCATCGCCGCCGAAAGTCACAAGACCGGCGCCTTCTCTGTTAGCGATAGACTGAATCTTTGACCATTCAGATTCCAATTCAGAAGAGACTTTTTTACCCACCATATTTCCAGCTCGGCTGTTGGCCAGTGTAATGCCTTTCCATGAAGTGATTAGGATTTTTCCTTGGCCATCAAACAGGTTACGCGCAAGTAACTCACTTTGGCTTTGGAGTTCATGTAGAGACAAATCAAAGCCTAGCGAGCCGATGATTTTCCCGTCATGTTTGATTGGTTGGCTGATGGTGGTAATGAGCTCTTGTTTGCCGCGCACTGAATAAAAATACGGTTCCATCACAAACGTTTTACCCGTTTGATATGGCATTAAGTGCCAGTCATCTTTGCGCTCACCGTTGCTGTTGAGATCGGTGTTGCTAAAGCTTTCCATTGCGACAGCATCAAAGCTGTTCTGGTCATTGGGAGAGAAGAAAGGCGCAAGGTAGCCCTGACTGTTAAAACCTAACTCAGTGTTTGAGCTTAACTCGATGTTTGAGCCAGATTCGATATTCGAGTCTGATTCTGTGTTAATGCTCAGTTCCGTGTTCGAGTCTTGTTGGTTATCTGAAATCAGCGACGTCTCTGAGCCATTTTCGCTGTTCACGTTGAGCTCGTTATTCAAGACAGACTGTTGTGACCATGTCTTATCTTCCCAAACCATGTAACCCGCAAATACAGCTTTGTTTTGTGCTTCCAATGCCGCAGTAAACTGTTTCACGATAAGCTCTGCACTTGCGTCGGTTTCTGAACTTAATTCGATGATTGAGCGCACTTGTTTAAGGTTCGCTAATACGGGGTTAAGCTGGTTAGCGATGTTCAAACCTTGTTGAAGTGCCGTGTTTTGTAAATCCGTAGCGGTGGCCTCTGTCAGCTGCGTTTTTACTTTTTCAGTGACTTGTTTATTCACATCGGTAAATGCGTTGGTCGTCATTCCCATGGCGATTAACAGAGTGAAAGCCATCGCTCCGCCCGCACTCACCGCAATTCGCGTTCGTATACTGTTAAACATATTATCTCTCTAACCAAATAGTGGTAGTTTTTCAGAGATTTTAAACAAGATACGTGAATGGAAAATTCTAAATAATGAACATAATAAGAATAGGGTGATTAAAAATATAAATAGGATGGTATAACGCTCCGGATTATGTCTTTTAGAGAGGAGCTATAAGATAGGTGTATGGTTGTTTTTATTCTATTATCTAATTGTATTTGTTGATATTTTATACTTGATGCCGTTTTTAATTTCCGGGTAAATCAGGAGGTTGTAGTTTGAGGATGTTGTGGATATATATTACTCATTATATGACATCAGTCACATTTTAATTTCATCCGAAGTGTGGAATCCCCACTTAAAAAGTATGTATTTATACTTTGCAGACTAAATTCAAGTAACTGGGCCATTGATCATCTTGATTATTAAAGAATCCCCAAGCTCTTTAGCTTTCGATAAATGGTATTGCGGCTGATCCCCAGTATTCTCGAAGTCTTGCTGATGTTGCCTTGATTCGCTTGATAGGTTTGTAGCAAAGTTTCCTCAACTGTACTTCTTAAATCGTTATTCATTGTGCCTTTGGTGGTATTAGGAGTCGTCAGTTGATGCTGATTATCTTGCGTTAATAACGTGAGATGTTGAGCAAGGTGGCTAGGCACATGCTTGAGTGTGAGTTGTGCTTCATCATTCGCCAGTAGGGCGGCGACCTTAAGTAAGTTATCTAATTCACGGATATTACCGGGCCATGAATAGGCGCACAGCAAGCTCATTAAGTGCGGGCAGATTGTCTGTTCGTCTTCGGCGTATTTACGATGAATGTGCTCGATTAAGGCGTGCTTGTCTTGTCGGTGTTGTAGGCTTGGTAAGGTGAAGGCCAAGCCGTTTAAGCGGTAATACAAATCTTGTCGAAATTCTCCGGTTGCGACTAACTGTTCTAAGTTTTTATGAGTCGCGGCGATGATCTGACAATCGACTTGGTAGCTCTGATTTGAGCCAACAGGCACTACTGACTTATCTTGTAGAACATGCAGCAATCGACACTGAGCCTCCAATGGCATGTCGGCGATCTCATCGAGAAACAGAATTCCCTTGTCTGCTTGGCGGATCTTACCCTGAAAACCTTTGTGGCTTGCGCCAGTAAAAGCGCCCGGCGCGTAGCCAAACAGCTCAGATTCGATAAGATCTTTCGGTAGCGCACCGCAATTTACTGCTACTAGGGGCGAAGATTTACGTTGGCTCTGTTTGTGCAGCGCTTTAACAAACTCGCCTTTGCCAACTCCTGTTTCTCCTAAGATCAACAAACTAATCCCTTTATCGATTACCTTGTTGGCTTGCTGCCAAGCGTGTTCAATTTGTTGCTCGCCATGGTGCAAATCACACGATGCTGAAATGGAGCGCGTGCGTTTGGTGGTTGGTTGTTTGAGGTGTTGTTTCTCAAATACAAAGGGCGTGTCTAATGAGGTTCGGTTGAACAGGGTATCTATGCATTCTCCAACGATCGAGGTTTGATCCAGCAGTTGAGATGCGACTTGATTGTGCGCGACTACCTCGCCAGCTTCGTTCGCTATCACTATCCCTTGCCAACCACTGTGTAATAAAGATTTCTCACACGCAAGATCGATTCGAGTGGTGCCTTGTGGGATGTGGCTCAGTAGCTGGTTCTCAACAAGCTGAACCATATTTTGAACCAGTAGTTGCACCGAACTGTCGTGTTGCTGTTGCTCGCTGGTAATGTCTAACACCCCAACCATTTGACCTTGATGGTCAAACACCGGACTCGCTGAACAACTGATAAATCGATGCTGGTGGATGAAGTGCTGTTCGCCAATGATAGATACTGGCTTGGCCTCAACAATCGCGGTGCCAATCGCGTTGGTGCCTTTAAGTTGTTCCTGCCAACAGGCTCCAGAACTGAGTGCAATTGATGTCAGCTTCTCCTTAAACCGCTCCTGTCCCCAACTCGCCAGAATCACCCCTTCAATATCGGTCAGAATCAAACGACTGTCGGTACGTGCAAACATCTGATTAAACAAAGGCAGCGCATTGCGTTCTACGATGTGGATCAAGTCAGCCGATTGATGACGTCGCTGCTTAAGAATCGATTGAGGCAGACGAATGTCTTCGGGAAGTCGTCTCTGTTTTAGACCCGCTTCTGTGCTGCGGTGCCAAGAGGACGAAAGCCAATCTGAGGTGTTTGCTTGTTGAAGGTGCATGACTGTTCCATGTCGTAACAGTGAGGGTGTACCAATTTGGAACAGTTGAACACTGGAGTGGTTTCCATACGTCCGTTCAATGCCAACTCACTTTGGGTTGTAAACGTTTGGTAATCATAGTTTTACAATTTATTAACAACAAGTTTTGAAGTTCTGGCGTGTGATTTGCGTTGTTACTGTTGTGAAGAAAACACGAAGTATCAGTGTTTTAAACAGAAAGCATAAACATGGGCGTCTCGTCGTGAGTTCTTTTCTCAAGGGGAGCCGCCACAAAAATAAGACAGCTCTCGCTCAATAACGAATATCAAATCGAAGAAGGATCTAACTATGATTTACGCACAGCCGGGTAGTGACAACGCAGTGGTGAACTTTAAAGCGCAATACGATAACTTTATCGGTGGCGAATGGGTGAAGCCTGTTAGCGGCGAGTATTTTGATAACACTTCCCCAGTGAATGGTCAGGTGTATTGCCAAGTGGCGCGCTCAACTGAGGCCGACATTAGCTTAGCGCTCGATGCCGCGCATGCTGCTCGTGCAAGTTGGGCGGCTACCAGTGTGACTGAACGTTCCAATATCCTACTTAAAATTGCCGATCGCATTGAAGCGAGTTTAGAAGAAATCGCGGTGGCGGAGACGTGGGAAAACGGTAAGCCAGTGCGTGAAACCTTAGCGGCAGACATTCCTTTGGTTGTCGATCACTTCCGTTACTTTGCAGGCTGTATTCGGGCGCAAGAAGGCAGCGCAGCAGAGCTCGATTCAAACACCGCGAGTTACCACTTCCCTGAACCAATCGGTGTGGTGGGGCAGATTATTCCTTGGAACTTCCCTATCTTAATGGCGGCTTGGAAACTGGCACCAGCGTTAGCTGCGGGCTGTTGCGTGGTGATGAAGCCAGCCGAGCAAACACCGACATCGATCTTGGTGATGATGGAAAAGATTGCCGATCTTCTGCCTGCAGGCGTGGTCAATATTGTGAATGGTTTTGGTAGCGAAGCGGGTCAAGCGTTAGCAACCAGTGATCGCTTGGCGAAACTGGCATTTACCGGTTCAACAGAAGTCGGCCATCATATTCTGAAATGTGCCGCTGAAAGCTTGATTCCATCAACAGTTGAGCTTGGCGGTAAGTCTCCAAACATCTACTTCCCAGATATCTTTAACCATGAAGATGAATACTTAGATAAGTGTGTCGAAGGTATGTTGCTGGCGTTCTTCAACCAAGGTGAAGTGTGTACCTGTCCATCACGTGTGTTGATCCACGAATCGGTATACGACAAGTTCATTGCCAAGGTGGTCGAGCGCGCTCAAATCATCAAGCAAGGTAACCCGTTAGATACTGATACTCAGGTAGGCGCACAAGCTTCAAAAGAGCAGTTTGATAAGATACTGAGCTACCTTGAAATCGGTCGCCAAGAGGGTGCGAAAGTGCTAACCGGTGGTGAAATTGCGCAGCAATCTGATGATCTCGGTAATGGTTATTACATCCAGCCAACCATGTTGGAAGGGCACAACAAGATGCGTGTATTCCAAGAAGAGATCTTTGGCCCTGTTATCGCGGTGACGACGTTTAAAGACGAAGCAGAAGCGTTAGAGATCGCCAATGACACTGAATATGGCTTGGGTGCAGGCGTGTGGACACGTGATGCAAACCTCGCGTATCGCATGGGTCGTAACATTGAAGCGGGGCGTATTTGGGTGAACTGCTACCACGCTTATCCAGCACATGCCGCATTTGGTGGTTACAAGAAATCGGGCATCGGCCGTGAGACACATAAGATGATGCTCGATCACTACCAAAACACCAAGAATCTACTGATCAGCTACGATACTAACCCGTTAGGCTTTTTCTAAAATAGATATGCTCTAGAGCTGTGTATTAGGAAGTCACTAACAGCGAGTTGGCTTAAATAAAAACATAAACGAAAAGCAAAACGCTAAGTTCTTATGAGCTTGGCGTTTTTATGTTTGAATCGCTTTAGTTTTTCGAAAAGAAGATCTCTGGCTTATGGTTCGGGCCATAGTTGCCTTCTAGTTGGGTAAGTTCTAATCCTTGTTTGCCTATCAAAGAGCCGACTAACTGGCGGTTGAACGGGTAGCTGTCGGGGTTGTTAATGTACTCTTCAACATCAATCCATTTAGCTTCTGCAATTTCATCTGTGTCTTGAATCGCAATCTCTTGAGTTTGAGCGATAAGGTGACATACAAAGTAGAGGTTAGACTTTCCGAATTGATACGGGTGTCTCGTCGCCATGCCAACCACTGAAACGAACGTGGCTTCGATGCCAGTCTCTTCTAAGGTTTCTCGAACCACGGATTCTTCAATGCCTTCACCCAACTCAATATGACCGCCCGGTAGCTTGTAGCCCGTCATGCCGTGTTCTTTAATCATCAGCACTTGGTTGTGTTCGTTAGTGATCAAGGCGCCTGCGCCCAAGGTGTGGGTCGGAATGAAAGGCACAAACTCTACAATCTCGGATTTGTGGATCAGCGTAATCTCGTCTTCTAAGCAGTTGTGAAACACAAAGCCAAGCTCAGTCGCCACCGGAATAAGGTGCGAGAGTGAAATAGGCAAGCTAATCCAAATGATGCCTTTGTTATTCTGCTTTGAAAATTCGGTGATCTCGCTGAGTTCGGCATTGAATGAGTCAACATCGTGAGGGGCTGTTGCTGGGTCAATGATGATGCCGTTAAATTTGTCGAGCGTAAATTCCACTAGTGAGCCTTTATTATTTTTGATTTATAGGGAGTCGAGCATAGATGGAGCTTATAACATCTTAAGGGCTTATAACACCTGCTCTGCTTGTAGTATTTTTAAGAGCACGGCAGTGGTGGGTAAACAGTGAGGGAGAGTTTAAGGCGGGCGGCTTGAAACAAAAATTGCGCTTGGAAGCCAAAGCGCAGTTTTAAATCGGGTCTATTTGGGTTCGACGCTAACGAACATAGTTCGCATCAATACTCACGTACCAGTGCTGCAGTTTGCCGTCGGCCTTTTTGATCCACAAATCATTGGTGTAGCTTTCGATCTTACCGTTAACCGTTAAACTGAACGTGTTCTCGTCGAATTCGCCAAGCTTCACGAACTGGTCTGTGGTAACCAGAAATGGGTCCATGTCGTCCACGCCAACCACATCTGAAATCACATAGTAGTGGTAAGTCAGCGGCTTGCTTGCATCATTCGGGTTGCTGCGATACGCCACAAGCTTGAATGGTTCCGTTAATGGAAGGTCGAGCGTTTGCTTGTCCATGGTCGCTGGAATCGGGATAAACAGCCAAGCGGTAAACAGACCGCTTAATAAAACCATCAGGAAGAAAAGAGTCTTAATTGCTTTCATAGCAACCTTCAAAATAGGTGATGTAGAAGACGCTATGGTAACAGGTTTGATTTGCCGATTGTAAGAGTATGAATAAGTGAAGGCGACACTGTCTGTTAGGAAACTTGAACGAATTGACACACTGTTCATAAGTCACTATCTACACTAGTGCGAGTGACCTTGAGATAGGTTGATCATCACAACACCAGCCGCAACGAATAACATGCCGATCCACACCTACAGGCATCCCTTTCATTGCTTGGCTCAAAAATAGAAATGCCGCCAAGTGTCCTGAAATCACCAATAGAGCAGGGATGGGTTTAGACAAACTGAAACCGTCGGTTGCTTTAAGTGCTACGTGAGAAAGTGCTTCCGCCATCACGCCCATCATTAAGAAAAACCAGCTCATAGTCGTACCTTTTAGTTGTATTGTTTTTTGTTGGTATAGCGGGGTATTTGAAAGTGTTAATCGTTGTTGCTGCTCTTTAGCAACAGCGTATTTGCCCAAACAGCAGGCATAAAAAAGCCCACACCTCACGCTTTTGCAAGGTGTGGGCTAAATCGGTGTGACTACTTGTTTAGGTAAGCTGCATGGAACTCAATGTGCTCATCAATAAAGCTAGAGATGAAGTAGTAGCTGTGGTCGTAACCTGGCTGCATACGTAGCTCTAAATCGGCATTGGTTACCTTAGCCGCTTCGACTAATTGCTCAGGCTTAAGCTGCTCAATCAAGAAGTTATCGGCTTCACCTTGGTCAACCAACATTGGCAGCTTAGTGCCTTTGGTTTTGAGAAGCTCAGAGGCATCGTAGTGCTTCCACTCTTCAATATCTAAGCCTAGGTATTGGTTGAATGCTTTCTGTCCCCAAGGGCATTGCATTGGGTTGGTGATTGGGCTGAATGCCGAGATAGAACGGTAGTTATCTTCGTTCTTAATACCAATCGTTAGGGCACCGTGTCCGCCCATGCTGTGACCTGAAATGGATTTCACAGACGTTACTGGGAAGAAAGATTCAATCAAAGCTGGGAGCTCTGTTACCACGTAATCATACATGTGGTAATGGCTGTCCCATGGCGCTTGAGTAGCATTCACGTAGAAGCCTGCACCTTGGCCGAGATCGTAATTTTCATCGTCGGCAACACCTTCGCCACGTGGGCTAGTGTCTGGTGCAACAATCGCGATGCCTTGCTCAGCCGCGGCTTTGAAAGCGCCGGCTTTTTGCATGAAGTTTTCATCGGTACAGGTTAAGCCTGACAACCAATACAAAACAGGAACTGGGTTTTCTTTGCTTGCGTTAGGTGGCAAGAAAATCGCAAAACGCATGTTGCAGTCAAGCGTTGCAGAAAAGTGGGTGTATTGTTTGTGCCAACCACCAGCAACCTTTGCTTGGCTAATGTTTTCGATTGTCATCTATTGTGCTCCGTTAGGTTGATGGTTTTGGGGAGTAAATTTCTCTATATTACTTAAAGTTTCACCACCCACCGGGCAGGAGGTGGTGAAGACAGTTTGTTGCTTCTCATTTATAGCTTTGGCCTCGACACCTAAGTATCGAGACCAAGGAGAATTATTTATCCATGTGTAGAACAGTACGGATAGATTCACCTTTGTGCATTAGGTCGAATGCTTCGTTTACGTCTTGCAGACCCATAGTGTGAGTAATGAACTCCTGAAGACCAAACTCACCTGCCATGTAGCGGTTAACGATTTCTGGAAGCTCAGAGCGGCCTTTAACACCACCGAAAGCAGAACCACGCCATACACGACCAGTCACTAGTTGGAATGGACGAGTTGCAATCTCTTGACCTGCACCCGCAACACCAATGATTACTGATTCGCCCCAACCTTTGTGGCAGCACTCAAGTGCTTGACGCATCACGTTTACGTTACCAATACACTCAAAAGAGTACTCAACACCACCGTCTGTCATCTCAACGATAACGTCTTGGATTGGTTTGTCGAATTTAGTTGGGTTGATGCAGTCAGTCGCGCCAAGCTGTTTTGCTAGCTCGAATTTGCTCTCATTGATATCAACACCGATGATGCGGTCAGCACCAGCCATGCGAGCACCAATGATTGCAGATAGACCGATACCGCCTAGGCCGAATACAGCAACGTTGTCGCCTTTTTCAACTTTAGCTGTGTTTAGTACAGCGCCCATACCTGTTGTTACACCACAACCTAGAAGACAAACTTCTTCAAGTGGTGCTTCTTTGCTTACTTTCGCTAGAGAGATTTCTGGAAGTACTGTGTACTCAGAGAAAGTAGAACAACCCATGTAATGGAAAATCGTTTCGCCATTAATAGAGAAGCGGCTTGTACCGTCTGGCATTAGGCCTTTACCTTGCGTTTCACGAACCGCTTGGCATAGGTTAGTTTTACCAGATTTACAGAACTTACATTCGCCACATTCAGCTGTGTAAAGTGGGATAACGTGGTCGCCAATCTCAACACTTGTAACGCCTTCGCCGATCATCTCAACGATACCGCCACCTTCGTGACCAAGGATTGAAGGGAAGATACCTTCTGGATCGTCACCTGATAATGTGAATGCGTCAGTGTGACAAACACCAGTAGCAACGATGCGAACTAGAACCTCACCAGCTTTAGGAAGTTGTACATCAACTTCTTCCATTTTTAGTGGCTCGCCAGCTGCCCATGCAACCATTGCTTTTGATTTGATATGAGTTTGACCAGGTTTAATTTCGATTGTCATTGGATGTTTCCTATATATGTCAGTACAGCGGATAACCGTGCAATTAAATTCAACCCGTTAAGCGTAGTTGAGCTTAATTGTTTCCGCTCTCTCGTTTTGTTGGAGCTAGTATAGGCGTGAGTACGACTTTTGATAATCCCCTCAAATAGAAAATGATTATTACTTATTTGTAATAATTGGTGTATTCAGAAGAGTTCTGAAAGGAGGGTTGATTACTCAGAAAATCTAAGGACACAGTAAACAGGAATTATGTAGGCAAGACATTTATTAGAAACAAATGGGACGTAAGTTAATAGCCTATGTGATTTGGTGTGGTGGTCATCAATTTGTTTTCGAGGTTTGTGGGTCACTAGGATCTGTGATTACCGAGGGAGGTTGACGGTCTAAATACCGAAGGATTCTGTCGTTGCTT
>NZ_JBFSPI010000112.1:0-14300 GCF_041464685.1 Vibrio sp. 10N.237.312.B06 | reverse complement strand
AACCATCTGTAGGATCGTTCAACTGATCAGGAAAATGCTTAAATGATCAGTGTTACTTTAATAGCGGCTTTTTTTGTATCTAAATCAATCAACTAACACTTACTTCCCCTAATTTTCGTCATTTTGCTTTGCATCTTTTTCATTGTTAAATATACTGTATAAATATACAGGTATTTAATTATGCATGAACTAATAAAAAACTTACAAGACCGCCAGCTAATCTGGACAGGGTTACAATCAACAACGCAAGGCAGCACCACTTCGACAGGCTATCCTCAATTGGATAAACAGCTTGATGGCGGCTTCCCGACACACGGCGTTATTGAAGTTGAATCACAACAAGGGATTGGTGAACTGCGCCTGCTTACCCCCTATTTAGCTCAGCAAAACTCACAGAAGCTGGCCATATTCATTAACCCGCCAGGGAAGATCTGTGCCGAGTTTTTTAGCAGCCAAGGGATTGAGCTCGATAACATCTTGGTGATCGAACCTCAACGCGACCTCGATGCATTATGGGCAGCCGAGCAATGCCTCAAGAGTGGTGCTTGTCATTCTGTATTGTTATGGGGAGCCGATCTCGAAATCCACCAAACCAAACGCTTACAAGCAGCAAGCGAAACGGGCAAATGCCTGCAATTTCACTTTAAAGCCACCAGCCATAATCAGTTATCCCTGCCCGTTTCTTTAAGCATGAAGCTGTCTTTTCACATCCAAGGGTTAAAGGTTGAGGTGACTAAGAGAAAAGGCAGTTGGTCGTATGGAAGTTTTATTCTGGACATGAACCAGAACTGGCCGTTACTCACAGAAAAAGTCATCGATGAAAACAGCTCAATTCATGCGTTGTCTGGTAACACTGTGCTTGCTTTCCCTATTGCGAAGCAAGGCTAACGTATGCTGTGGTTGTATCTGCATTTCTCATCCCTACAATTGGACACCTTGTTTAACTCTAATGAATTGGGTTCGAACGAAGATTCACGCAATCAGCCTCTTATCATCGTCGATGAGAAAGATCATCGTGTGCTGCAAGCTAACCAAGCAGCTTTGCAATCAGGCATTACACTGGGCATGGGGCTAGGGTCTGCGGCCGCGCTTTGCCAGAACTTGCACGTCCACCCTTACAGTATTGAGCTAGAAAAAAGTAAGCTTAAAGAGATTGCTCAATGGGCCTATCTGGTCACTTCCGACATGGCATTACTCCCGCCCAATGGATTATTGATTAAAGCCTCTAACATGTTGTCGCTTTACGATGGGCTAGATAACTACTGGCATGAACTAAAAAGCCATTTAGAAACGCTCAATATCCAGTTCAGCTTTGCTACAGGTTATTCGCCACTTTCTGCAATCCTTTTAGGCAAGCAATCCATCAACCAAGCGACGAACAATGTTGAGCAGATGAAAGCTTGGGTTAACCAACAAGTACTGAGTTCAAGCGAACTTCCTGCTAAACAAGTTGAGCGCCTGAATCGTGTTGGTATCAATGTCGTTGAAGACTTATTAAAACTGCCTTTGCAAGATGTCGCGCGCCGCTTTGATATCGACTTGGTGAACTATGTTGGTCGTCTTAATGGGCAGTTCAAGCACCCGATTGATTTCTATCACCCACCAGAGAGTTTCCAGCAATATTTGGAGCTGCTGTTTGATATTGAAAACATCCTATTCATCGAAAAGCCTTTGCTGAAATTGTTGAATCAGCTCGAGTGCTTTTTGAGGTTACGTGACCGAGTGGCTTTCGAGTTAACGCTGACTTTGCATCTAAGAGATAAAGATGATCACCCAGTCTCTTTTTATTCTGCGCAGGGCGATTACCTTGCGGCCAAATGGGCGAACCTAACGCATCTAACCTTAGAGTCACTGAAGATAACAGCACCCGTACTGGGGCTGACTCTCTCTTTGATTCGTCATGGGGAACCCCAAATGGCCTACCATGATCTTTTTGATGGTAATACCGGAACACTTGCCGCGTTAGATTTGCTCTCATTACTGCAAGCAAAGCTTGGGCAAACCTGTATTCAAACACCGAAAATACAGCATGACCCAAGGCCAGAAAAGGCCAATCAGTATTCGCTCCCAACACTAAGTCATACGGCGAAAAAGGGGCGAGATCCACAAGAACTCGATCAACAAACCACAACAACGAACAGCATTAACCAACAGCGACTCCGGCCCAGTATTTTACTGCCAGAGCCCGAAGCCTTAACCGAAAGCGTCACCTTATCTCAAGGCCCTGAGCGTATTGTGTCTGGCTGGTGGGACGGAGAGAAAATCATTCGTGACTACTTTATTGCTCACAGTGAAAACGGTCGATGGTTATGGATCTTTAGAACACCCGATAAACAGTGGTTCTTGCACGGTTTGTTCAGCTAGTCAGTTTAGTAAGTCGTTCTTGCAACTTGCTTCATTTAAACGCCCTTTTCAATCATATTCATCCGCAATGGTTAAGTGAGATTACGTTATGTCTCAGCAATACTCAGAGCTATTTTGCCAAAGTAATTACTCCTTTCTAGAGGGAGCTTCGCATGCGGAAGAGCTTGTTTTACAGGCCGACTTCTTACGTTACAAAGCACTCGCGGTTACTGATGAGTGCTCAGTCGCGGGCATCGTTAAGGTTCACTCAGCAATCAAGCAACATAAACTGTCGCTCAAGCAAATTGTCGGGAGCATGTTTTGGTTAAATGAAGAGTGCCAAGTGGTTTTGCTATGCCCAAATAGAGAGGCCTATGCCGAGCTATGTCGTATTATTACCAACGCGAGACGTCGTAGCAGTAAAGGACATTATCAGCTCTCTGAGTGGGATATCATGTCGGCTAAGCACTGCTTCATTCTTTGGCTTCCTCAACAGAAAAATGAAGACGCACATTGGGGGCAATGGCTTTCTCAACACCACTCCGGTCGATTATGGATTGGCTTACAACGACACCTAGAACAAACCGACCAGCAGTACACGGATTACTGTGTTGAGCTGTCACAACATCACCAACTGCCGATTACTGCCTGTGGTGGCGTGCTGATGCACAACGCGAATCGCTTACCCTTGCAGCATTCACTCACTGCGATCAAATACCAACGTCCCATTACTGAAGTGGGCAGTCACTTACTCGCCAATGCCGAGCGCTGTTTACGCAGCATCAATAAGCTATCGCATATATTCAAAGCTGAGTGGTTAGAAGAAAGCAACCGAATCTCAGAGCTGTGCGAGTTTGAGTTAGACAACTTGCGCTACGAATACCCAAGCGAACTGATTCCTCAAGGTGAGACACCCATGAGTTATCTACGCATGTTAGTCGAGAAAGGAAAACGAACTCGCTTCCCGCAAGGCGTGCCTAACAACATTCAACAAATCATAGAAAAAGAATTGGGGCTAATTGACGAGCTTGACTACCCTTTCTTTTTTCTCACAATCCACGACATCGTCATGTTTGCCAAAAGCCAAGGCATTCTTTACCAAGGTCGTGGTTCAGCGGCCAATTCCGTGGTCTGTTATTGCTTAGAAATCACTTCTGTCGACCCAAGACAGATCTCAGTGCTATTTGAACGCTTCATCAGTAAAGAGCGCGATGAGCCGCCCGATATTGATGTCGATTTTGAGCACGAACGCCGTGAAGAAGTCATCCAATACATCTACAAGAAATACGGTAGAGAACGCGCAGCACTTGCTGCAACTGTGATTTCATATCGCTTCAAAAGTGCAGTAAGAGATGTCGGTAAAGCATTGGGGCTACAAGAAACTCAGCTCGACTACTTCATTAAAAACACCAATCGCAGGGACAAAAGCTTAGGTTGGCAGGCTCAGCTCACTCAATTGGGGCTACAGCCTGATTCTTTGAAGGGACAGCAGTTTATCCATTTGGTTAATGAGATCATCGGCTTTCCACGTCACTTGTCTCAGCACGTTGGTGGCTTTGTGATCTCTTCTGGTCCTTTGTATGAGCTGGTTCCTGTCGAGAATGCGGCAATGCACGATCGAACCATTATTCAATGGGATAAGGATGATCTAGAAACCTTAGGCTTGCTGAAAGTTGATGTACTCGCGTTAGGTATGCTCTCTGCGATTCGTAAATGTTTCGACCTGATCAAACGCATTCACGGGCGATCACTGACCATTGCTGAGATCACTCGCCTTAAGGACGATCCTCAGGTTTACGGCATGATTCAGCGAGCAGATACGGTCGGGATATTCCAAATTGAGTCACGTGCGCAAATGAGCATGCTGCCAAGGCTTAAGCCGAAGACTTATTACGACTTGGTGATTCAAATCGCTATCGTACGTCCTGGGCCTATTCAAGGCGATATGGTTCACCCATTCTTAAAGCGTCGAGATGGTATTGAGCCAATCAGTTATCCATCTAAAGACGTGGAGTCGGTACTGTCGCGCACCTTGGGTGTACCGATATTCCAAGAACAAGTGATTAAACTCGCGATGGTGGCTGCAGGATTCACAGGTGGAGAGGCGGATCAGCTCAGACGCGCGATGGCCGCTTGGAAGAAAAATGGCAACGTCTTTAAGTTTAAAAACAAACTCATCGAGGGAATGCAAAAGCGTGGCTATGAGACAGAATTTGCTGAGCAGATCTTTAAACAGATCTGCGGTTTTGGCGAATACGGTTTTCCTGAAAGTCACTCGGCTTCGTTTGCGGTGTTAGCGTATTGCTCCGCTTGGTTGAAATGCTACTACCCTGAATGTTTCTACGCTTCTTTGCTCAATAGCCAACCCATGGGCTTTTATAGCCCCTCACAGTTGGTACAAGACGCACAACGACACAATGTGGTAGTTCTTCCGGTATGTGTGAACGCCTCACAAGACAACCACATAGTCATTGAACATCAGAATGGTTTAGCGATTCGCTTAGGGCTGCGACAAATCAAAGGATTCAGTGAGCATGGGATTCAAAGCGTGCTCGCCAATCGTCCACAATCCGGTTATCGCCACCCTAGCCAGGTGAAACAGTTATCGATGAATAAGAAAGATATCGAGCTACTGGCATCGGCCAATGCGCTACATAACGTATCGGGAGACCGCTTCCAGACTCGCTGGGCAATCATGGACTCAGCTTCTGATTTACCTCTGTTTAGCCAAGTCTATGACGATGTTGGGGATGGACATGACGAACATGCACTGCACAGACCCAATGAGATGCAAGATCTACTCGAAGACTTCACCAGTGTCGGAATTTCATTGGACAAACACCCAATCACTTTGCTAGAAGAAGCGGGACGATTAGGTCGATTCACACACATGAAGGATTTAATACAGCAAAGACACAAATCTATGGTCACGGTTGTTGGATTAGTCACAGGAAAACAAGCTCCCGGAACCGCGGCAGGTGTTACCTTTGTTACATTAGAAGATAACACGGGCAATATTAATGTCGTGGTATGGGGAGCAACCGCGCGCTCTCAACAGCAAGCTTATCTGACAGCCAAAGCGTTAAAAGTACAAGGAATATTAGAAAAGGAAGGCGAAGTTGTGCATGTTATAGCGGGTAAACTCATCGATATTACCGATGACATTATTGGTTTGAACACCAAATCCCGAGATTTTCATTAACGAATCAAGTTGCCCTCTAAGAAACGCTAGAAACGCTAGAAACGAAAAAGGAAAGCATCCGCTTCCCTTAAATTCAAGTTGTTGAGTTATACCTCAACGTCCGCTTCCGTACGTCTTTTCTTAAATTCCCTATACAGTAATAAGCTCAAAGTCATGACGACTTTAGACGTTAACCATATCATTCAGAGGAACTACCTTAGATTGTGCATGAAAAGTTACGTTAGTAGTTGAGCATATTTTGTTAAAAAACATGCTGTATCAAATACTAGCAAACGTTTTCGCCAAGGTCATTCGAAACAAACCGTACAGCTGCATTAATTACAAAATCTGACGCATTCGCTCTTGAGTTACTTCAACTAAGAGGTCTGGTTGGAATTTAGAAATAAAGCGATTACACCCTACTTTCTCAACCATGGCTTCATTGAAACTACCACTTAATGAAGTATTTAGCGTAATAAACAAGTCATGCATTCGAGGATCAGTTCGAACTTCATGAGTCAGTTTGTAGCCATCCATTTCTGGCATTTCAGCATCGGTGATCATCAACAGTATTTCTTGATTGATGTCTTTGCCTTCATCACACCACTTCTTAAGTAAAGTCAGTGCTTCTAAGCCGTCACAACATTCGATAATGTTCAAACCAAGTTGCGACAAGGTGCCTTTGATCTGGTTGCGTGCTGTTGAAGAATCATCCACGATAAGCACATTGCGGCCAACCATTTCATTCGCTAACTGCTGATCTAGAACACCGTCAGAAATCGACACGTCGTAGTCGATGATCTCCGCTAACACTTTTTCAACATCGATGATCTCAACGATTTTGTGCTGCTCTTCTTCTTGGATATGCGTGATGGCAGTTAGGTAGTTTGCTCGACCCGTAGTCTTTGGTGGCGGTTGGATTTCTGTCCATGTCGTATTCACGATATTGCGAACTTGTCCAACCAAGAAGCCTTGTACGGTTCGGTTGTATTCGGTAATGATCAAGTTGTTTTCTTGAGTCTCATCACGTGATGGTGGGAAACCAATCGCACTGCGTAAATCAATCACAGGTACAGATTCACCACGTAAAGAAGCAACACCCGTAATATGATGGTGAGAGCCTGGCAAGCGAGTGAGTACAGGCACTTTTAAGACTTCTTTAACTTTAAATACGTTAATCGCAAATAGTTGGCGACTATTTAAGCTAAATAACAAGAGTTCCAGACGGTTTTCACCGACGAGTTTAGTTCTCTGATCAACAGAATTTAAAACGCCAGACATACAACACCTTAGTGACAAATAATAACTGTGGCTACAATAGCCTAATTCGATAGGTTAAAGCAAAGCGCAAATACACAGATGCTTAAACTAAGTACAACAAATGCTGTTATACATAGTTTAAGTGCATGGAAAGGGTTCAAGGAAGGCTAAAAACGATAAAAAAAGGGTTAGCCTTCAATCACTTTCATTAACAATTGGCCATCATATAAAGCTTGTTTAACAAGCGCAGCACCTGGCATGGTGGCTTGTTTATAGAATCGAGATTCCACCAGCTCTAAATCTTGATGGTAAACCGATAAACTCTGCTCTTCGATACACTTTTGAATCGCAGGATACAACACGCTTTTAGCCTGATTGATAACACCACCTATCAAAATTTTCTCAGGATTGAAAAGGTTGATCACAATCGCTATCGCGGCACCTAAGTAACGACCTAACTGTTCAATCACTTCAACAGCCAGTGGATCACCATCAGCAGCAGCAGCGCAGATCTGTTCAATTGTGACATCTTCAAACGCCGTTAGTGATGATGCCTCGCCATTAGCCAGTCTTTCTTTGACTTGCTCACGGAGAGCCTGTGAACTCGCAACCGTTTCTAAACAGCCATGATTACCACAATGACAAAGCTTGCCTTGTTTATCGATCTGAATATGACCTAGCTCACCGATGTTACCGTGGCGACCTTGCAATACTCGGCCGTCGAGAATGATCCCTGCACCTACACCGTGGTGAATCGAGATCAAAACGGAATTATCGTTATCTTGAGAGTGACCAAACAGCTTCTCTGCTAATGCCCACGCTCGGGTATCATTGGCAATAAAGACAGGTAGACCTGTTTCTTTGTAGATCTCAGGACCCAACGCTAAGTTTTTAACGTTGTAGTGTGGCATCTGCAACACAATTCCCTGCTCAGAATTCACAAGCCCCGGTAGCGTAACCGCAATACTTGTTACCCTATCGAGTTGCTCGGCATAAGTTTGGAAAAACTCATCAATTTCATGCAGAAGACGCGCAAGTACATCGTCTTGGTCACGTTCATGAATATCAATCTTAGTATCGATAAGTACATCGCCGCCCAATTCATGGAGCGCGATCGTTAAGTATCCGCGACCAAGACGCATCGACAGAAACTGCCAACCTTCGTTATTGGTTTGCAGACCGACAGCAGGACGCCCACGAGTCGTGGCTTCTTGAACCGTCGTTTCGTGAATAAGGTGAGCTTCAATGAGTTCACGGGTAATTTTAGTAATACTCGCCGGGGCCAACTCACTTTGCTTGGACAGATCGATACGAGAAATAGGACCTTTAAGGTCAATTAGTTTATATACACGACCAGCATTGACCTGTTTGATATGATCAATATGGCCCGGTTGAGCCATGTACATTTTACGCTCCAGAAATCATCAACGCGGTAATTTTTTTACTTTGCGAAGTAATTGTGAAGTCACTTGGTATATCGCCGTGACCCGTATCACGTATATACATGAATCTTTGTGTATCTAGTCAAATAGTTCGAGAAAAATTAGTACCTACATCGATAAATTGAGACTTAATTTTCTTAATGAAACATCGTTATTGAGTCCTGAATACAATAATTGGATACAAATAAAGAAATATCCTTCTAGCTCCCAATAAATAATCAATTAATGCATATACTTAATTAAGGCGCGTTGACCTTTCGTGGTTAAATTTTGTTCGAGATAAAAGCGTTTTAATCGCGGCGAGGGAGAAGTAGCCTAGTCACTCTAAGCAAATCTTCCTCAACAAAGAGTAAAACGCTTTTTGCGGGGGCGCCCAGCTCGAACCCTTCGGGCAGCGTTTGCTGGTCATTTCTACTACGTTATCGGCTTCTCATGTAGACTAGCTACACATCAAAGCCTCTGCCTTGTATAAATACCCAGCAACTCGCTGCAAAAATCAGCTCGAAAGGTCAACATGCCCTAGTAGTACACAAGCAACATGGTAGAATGCCGCCATTAATCTTATCCTTGTATAAGATTGTTAAACCTTTCCATCGCTATTTAGCCAAATCATACCGAGAAACTTATGCCATTTTCCAAGCTTGGATTAAGCTCACCTATTGTTAAAGCCGTTGCAAAACAAGGCTATGAAAAGCCAACCTCTATTCAAGAAAAAGCAATTCCGATTGTGCTTTCTGGTAAGAACCTAATTGCTGCTGCACAAACAGGTACAGGTAAAACTGCGAGCTTTGTTCTCCCTATCTTAGAAATGCTAAGTAAAGGTGAAACACAACGTAAAAAACGTATTCGTGCTGTTATTCTGACACCAACTCGCGAGCTTGCGATTCAGGTTGAACAGAACATTACTAAGTACGCGAAGTTCCTAAACCTAACATCACTAGCGATGTACGGTGGCGTATCTTACCAACATCAGAAAGACCGCTTGATCGAAGGTGTCGATATTCTTGTGGCAACTCCAGGTCGTTTAATCGATATGTACGGACAACGTGCCGTTCATTTTGATGAAGTTGAAGTACTGGTTCTTGATGAAGCTGACCGCATGTTAGACATGGGTTTCATTGAAGACATCAACAAGATCATCGCGCGTTTGCCACAAAACATTCAAAACCTGTTGTTCTCAGCAACGCTATCAACGCCAGTTCGTGCGCTAGCGAAAAGTGCAATCAGTGAGGCGGAAGAGATTTCTATCGCCAAAACTGACGCTTCTAAAGCGAACATCGAACAATGGCTAGTTACTGTAGATAAAGACCGTAAGTCTGCACTTTTAAGTCACATGATCACTGACGGTGAGTGGGACCAAGCGCTTATCTTTATCGAGACTAAGCACGGCGCGGCTAAGTTGGTTGCTCAACTTGAAAAGCGTGGTATCGAAGCGGAAGCTTTCCACAGTGGACGTAGCCAAGCGATTCGTGAAAAGATTCTGGCTGATTTCAAAAAAGGCCGTCTAAAATATCTAGTTGCGACAGGTGTTGCTGCTCGTGGTATCGATATCGATAATCTAAGCCGCGTAGTGAACTACGACATCCCATTCCCAGCGGACGACTATGTTCACCGTATTGGTCGTACAGGCCGTGCTGATGCGTCTGGTGAAGCGATCTCTTTCCTATCGAAAGATAACTTCAAGAACCTGTGCATCATTGAAAAACGTCTTGGTCACTTGATTGAGCGTCGCGTCGTTGAAGGTTTCGAACCACGCAAAGAAGTGCCAATCTCTGTATTGAACTTCGTGCCTAAAAAGAAAAGAGACCTACAGCAACCTGAGTAATTTCAGGTTTAGACAATGCGAAAGTCGCATTAGCCAAAATGAAAATAAAACGAAGCCCTATGTGGCTTCGTTTTGTTCTTTGAAATACATATAAAGTTGAGGCAATAAGATGATCACTCCTATCGCAACGAGATTAACCCGAGGCCAAGACCTAAAGCTTGAGCTCCAAAAGCTAGTGACAGCGCACAATATCTCAGCGGGCTCTATCGCGTCTTGTGTCGGGTGTGTTTCTCAGCTCAATATTCGTGTGGCTAATGCGAACAACACCAAGCTAATCACAGATCCGTTCGAAATTGTGTCACTTATGGCGACGCTAACCCTAAAACACCAGCATGTTCATATATCCGTTGCTGATGAAAATGGCAATGTGATTGGTGGGCATTTGCTTGAAGGAACAATAATCGCAACCACCGCTGAATTGATTGTTCACCGCTACGATACTTTGACCTTCAACAGAGAGCATGACGATTCAACGGGTTACACTGAGCTCACGATCAGCAGCAACACGCAATAGATCGCCCCATAGCAACACTAAGCGCCCCATATAAAGCGACACAACCAAATAGTATTAGGAAACACGATGGCTCCAAACTCAGCAGACTCCGTTATCGTTCTCGATTTCGAAACCACAGGCTTATCGCCAAACATGGGTGACCGAGCGATTGAAATCGGTGCGGTTAAATTAGTTAACGGCGAAGTCGTCGACACGTTCCAGCAGCTCATGAATCCAGGGTTTCGTGTTAGCGGGTTCATTGAAAGCTATACCGGAATCAGTAACCGTATGTTAAGCACTGCGGCCAGTTGCAGTGAAGTGATGGATGAGTTTGCAGACTTTATCCAAGGCAGCCAACTTGTTGCTCACAATGCGTCGTTTGATAAGCGCTTTCTCGATGCGGAATTAGACTTTATTGGCCGAGACTACACAGGCAAGTTCGCTTGCTCAATGTTGATTGCTCGCCGTCTAATCCAAGGCGCACCGACTCATAAGCTAGGCGACCTTGTGCGTTTCAAAAATATCGACAACGACGGTACTTTCCACAGAGCGTTAGCCGATTCAGAAATGACAGCACGGTTATGGTTATTGATGATTGATGAACTGCAAAGTGATCACGGTATTCAACAGCCGAGCTTTCAATTGATGCAAAAAATATCTAAGACAGCTAAAGGCTCGATTCCAAAGCTGCTGATGAGCAACAGAAATTAAATATCTAAACTCTCTCCCCTTCAAGTTTGATTGACAGGCTAGTCACATGGATAACTACTAGCCTTTAGAACGAAAGAAGACTCTACTCCTGCAGTGATTCAAATGTTCCTTTCAGGCTTGCTAATTCACTCATGAAATAAGCCCACTGTTTATTAGTACTGCTTTCTACGATATCGACTAAAAAATTGGCTGACGTCTGCATGTTCTTGTTAAGCTCAGGCTCAAGTCCTTCAGGATAATAAGCTTCATTGTTCAAAAGTAAGTTCATAATAATCGGCTGAGCTATATCTAAGTCGCTTTTCTTTTCCATCAGTGTCGATAAATCTTGGTAGGTATTATTTTGATATTGCCGCCAGTTATCGTTGGTATTTACCCACTCTTGAGACCAAGCAAAAATAATCTTTTTTTGTTCTTTCGATACTGAACCTAACCATCGTTCTGCCCGCTCTTCTATTCTGTTTCGGTATCGCTCTCTCGAATCTTCATCATCCAATGATAATCTTTCTTCGTAATACTCTTGTTGCTTCTCTCTAAAGTGCTTTAAGAATTCCTTATCTTGCTCAGGGGTAAGCTGCATACTTAATGCATAAATATCAGGAGAGAACTTATTAACGATTGAGCGAATATGGTCTTTAATTTGGTCACTTTGTTCAGAGATAAAAGCAGAATTCATATCAGAACGATCTGTGTTTTGGATCACTTGCAGTTGCGAAATATATAACGGCAGTTGAGTTTCTTTATGCCATTGCTGTAATAAGTCGAGGCGCTCTTCGAGCTCTGATTCCTGACTATTGGAAAGAGTTACAAAGTCTTCAATATAGCTAACGACAAACCAGCTTATATTGTTATAGGCAAATTTAGTCCCGCAGCCAGAGAAAAGAAAACAGCTTAATAAGACTAACCAACGACACTTTCTCATTACACCCTCTCACAACATTTTACTCAACAACGAACCTCAAGACGATCTTATAACATTAGCTACAAAATCGGGTTCTCGTAAAAACTTTCGGATAAATTGAGACTCAGACTTGCTAATCTAACTATTTCGGCAAATGATTAAACTAAAAATAATTAATGGCAGTGATGTAACTTGATTTTTATTGCTCATTTGACGCAATACGAACCCTATAAATGAGTTGGGTTGGCGTATTTCAAATGATTGATATTTGGGAGGGGAGCTATGGCCGCTATTCCTGATCATCCAAGCGATTTTGAATATGAGCTTTGTTATTTTGACGATGGTTCAATAACCACAATCACGATATTGGTTCACAATCGAAAGGAAGCGATGACTTGGTATCTTAGCGAGGGAAAACATATCAACGATCTTTATTCGATAAGACCCGATGAATAATGCTTTGGTAAAGAGAACTAGGTCGATAAACCTAAGAGAGTAAACTTGAGTGGCATTTTGTGGAACACCCTTTACTGCAATGTCATTAAGTAGCAATCTCGTTAATTAGACATATCGCAGCAAAGGGATTCAGTCTCGAATTATTTCAGAATTCGGGCGCGGAATTGACGACCCTTCATCTTACCTGATTCGATTTTGCCTAATGCTTTCTTAGCCATTGATCTTTCTACAGCAACGTAAGCGCGCATCGCGAACAAGTTGATCTTACCTACTGATTTACCATCAATACCGCCTTGGCCTGTCAACGCACCGAGGATATCACCTGCGCGAAGTTTCGCTTTTTTACCACCATCAATCTGGATCGTTACCATGTTTGAGTAGTACGGCTTAGCCATTGGTTTAGCTGGCAACTGAGACGGTTCGATTGGCATATCCATGTACTCATCAATTTGAGCAACACGGTGCATCTCTTTTTCGCTAAAGAAGCTGATAGCGACGCCTTTGCTTCCTGCACGACCAGTACGACCGATGCGGTGTACGTGAACTTCAGGATCGCGAGACAACTCAAAGTTGAACACAGCATCTAGGTTATCAACATCAAGACCACGAGCAGCAACATCTGTTGCAACCAAGATAGAGATGGTTTTGTTTGAGAACTGAACCAAAGCTTGGTCACGTTCACGTTGTTCCATGTCGCCATGAAGCTCGATAACACTGAAGCCACGGTGGCTTAGCTCGTCGTTTACGTTCTGTACTTCTTTCTTAGTATTACAGAACACAACCGCTGACTCTGGTTGATGATGAAGAAGCATTAGCTCTAGTGCGTCATCACGAGCTTCAGTACCTTCAACCTTATAAAAGTGTTGCTGGATGCTTGAGTGATCGTGCGTTGATTCAATCTTCACCATTTCAGGGTTATTCATGATACGGTCTGCAACAGATTTAATCTGTTTAGGGAAAGTTGCACTGAACAATAACGTTTGACGATCTTTTGGTGCTGCTTCAATAACAGCATCTAGTACATCTTGGAAACCCATTTCCAGCATGCGGTCGGCTTCATCTAACACAAGTGTGTTCAACTCAGACAGGTCAATACGGTCTCTCTCTAGGTGGTCCAGGATACGACCAGGAGTGCCCACAAGAATGTGTGCGCCATGCTCTAATGAACCAATTTGTGGGCCCATTGGCATACCGCCACATAGTGTCAGCACTTTAATATTGTGAATACCACGAGCAAGAGTACGGATCTCTTTTGCTACTTGGTCTGCTAGCTCACGAGTCGGACATAACACTAAAGACTGAACACGGAAACGCTTAACGCGTAGGTTTTGCAGCACGCCTAAACCAAAAGCAGCTGTTTTACCTGAACCCGTTTTACCCTGACCGATAACATCCTTGCCATCCAGAATAGTAGGAAGACTTAACGCTTGAATAGGCGTCATTTCAGTATAACCAAGAGAATTTAACGTATTTAGAAGCTCTGGCTTAAGGGCGATTGAAGAGAATTTTGAAGTGCTCAATGGAAATATCCAACTGGTGAAAAACAGAGTGCATTATGAGTGTTTTTGAAAATTATTCCACCTTAATCACAGTTTTGAAGAAATAGGTTAGGCGAACACAAAAAAGCCAGCTTTGTTGGCTAACACTGATCATTTAAGCATTTTCCTGATCAGTTGAACGATCCTACAGAT
>NZ_JBFSPI010000111.1:0-14734 GCF_041464685.1 Vibrio sp. 10N.237.312.B06 | reverse complement strand
AACTCTTTACCATGCTGTTCAAAAAACACTCACGAAAGATCAACACGCCCTAATAAATGCAAACTGAAACAATACGCTGCATTTATAGAAGTGTGTTGATCTAAAGGAAATTTGATGAGCTCTTATTCTCACGTTCGCAGTTACGCCAGTTTATTCAGTGCCTTATCGTTGGCGCTTGCATCAGCTCCGAGTGCCGCTGATATATCAACAACGCCCGTCATTGGTGGCGTGTTTAGCTCCAGTGAAGTGTTGAAAAATCAGGTGCTTTCAAGCCTAAGTTATTCTGCCAAACTCACTCGTGATGCAGCTCTTTTCACCATTGGTGGCGTTACATTAGATGCGTATATTCTCGCTCTCCCTTTAGATGTCAAAACCAAAGCCAGAGTCGTTGCTCAGTTATCTAACCCGACGTACTCAATTCCTTTGGGTTATTTTCTCTATAGTTATTACGACCGCTATTCAGGCTTGGGCAGTGAAGATGTGTTCAAATCTTACTTGTCGACGGTTTATGATAAGCAGGCGCTAAAGGGCTTTGAACATAGCCTTTATCATGTTGGAGATAAGCCAACCTCAGAGCATCACGAGCCAGATACCTCGACTGAAGCAACGGGGCATCATGAAGGTATTCGTATCGATGAACAGTTCATTGCCAACATGGTGGTTATCTACGATGCGTTATTCGAAATTGGTGTTTGGCAGGATATGGACACGCTCCCTGCGAATTACACATACTTAACCAATAGCCCTGAAGATCTAGCGATCATCGCTCAGATTCAACCGATCATCGTTGATTTGATCGGTAAAGCGGCATTGGGCATGGATGAAGGTGACATGAAGTCTGCTATGCTGGCGATTGCAGAAGATGGCAAACCAGAAAACGCTGATAAACCGAATAACAAAGCACAAGCTCTTACCATCACTCTCATTGATTTTGTGCGCTTAAACTTGCTTAAAGCTTATCGACAATTTGTGTTTAAAGAAGAGCGTGCAGAAGCGCTCGATGATTGGATGCAACAAGCGTTCAGTGACCAGCCTGATGCGCTCATTCAATTCTTAGAATCCCAACAGCAAAAACGTTTTGCGGTCCAAGTGACCGTCGATGGTTTACAGCAAGGATTGCTCGAGGGGTTGGTCGATGAGAATGCGCCTTTCATCTCAGTGGCTTACCAAAATCATAAAAACCGAGCGCAATACAAACCTCAGCTAGAAACGGTGATTGAGCCTGAGCATCAACAGCAGGTTCGGTTCATGGAAGTTCTATCAGAACAAACCTACCGTGATCCGAATTACCTTCCGTTCTTCAAAAATCTCTATCAAGAGCATCGAGGCAATATTAGCCGAGTGGGTATCTCTTCAACTCCCACAATCAGCGTACGTAACCTACCTATCATTAAAACGGGCGCAAAAGTGTCGGGGCAAGGTGGCACTGGCATCCCTAATTTCCACTTTGTCGACCGAGAGATCGACCGAGCGTATTACTTCTTTGGTAATGATGCCCTGCAGTTAGATGTGTTGATGGCAGACAACAAGGTTCAAACCATGTTTGATCGCCTTGATTACCTTAAAACGCTGAACTGTAACGCTCAATATGATTGGAATGCTCACACCACTTACGATGGGTTAGTAAACCTAGGTTTGGGTGAGTCACTGCGTGATTATGGTGAGAAACGTTGCGTGAAAGAGCTTCAAGAACGTTCAGAAGTCGAAGTGGTTTTGCAAGAAAAGCGTCAAGCCTTGATTGAAGATATTGAAGCGTATCAGTCTATATCTGGCTTTGATTTTTTCACTAAGTTTTCAAAGAGAGCTCTGGTTAAACAGTCTATCACTCAGTTTGCCGAGTTAGATGGAAAAGGGATGCCAGACTACACCTTGGTTTATAACCCATGGCCGGATCACTTCGCGCACTTTACCGGTCCTTTTAGTGACGAAATTCTGATGCCGACTGGAGAGCTTAACCGACTGGACTATTGGATTCGCCAGATTGAAGCGACCTACCGCAGTGCCGGCGTTTACGATAAAACGCTATGGGGCATGGCAGGGGATCATGGTTTAACGCCGGTGTTCTACGCACTCAATCCCGAAAAGCAGGTATTTGAAGGCTTACAAGCAGAGCTAGATTATCCAATTGTGGTTAAGAAGATATCTTCGGACGAGGGGGAAGGGCCTAAGATTACCAATGCTCTAAGCTACCCAAGCTCGAAGGAATTGGATGTGGTGGTCGCCTCGACTGCTGGTGGTAACTTCATGATGGACTTCTTTAATTCGGCTCAAGGGTGGCAGGTTCAGCCGGTTTACCAAGAACTCACGCAGTGGTCTCCGATTGCAGCGCCAGCTGGTCAGAATATCGATATCATTAATCAGATAGCGCAACGCTTGCCTGAAAGTCTTGATTATATGGTCGTAAGAGAAAGCACATGTGATCAACAACGCTGCGCTGTTCGTGTGATTGGCAATCGTGATTTAAAACGGGTCGATGAATTGATCACACGTGAAGGTGACAAGCTTTTCTATGAGTCATTGGAAGACAACCGAGCGCCAATTTTGCTCAATACGCAAAGGTTAAATCCATACCTAGCATCACCAAGCGAAGCTGATTTTGCACAGTATTCTCAATTGGTAGAAAAATGTATTAACCGAGCGGTTAAGGCGGATGTGACAACCTGGTGTAGCAGTGCTGAATGGACTTCATTGACGCAACCAACACCTCGACCAGATTCAGTAAATCAACTGGCTAATATCTACCTTGAAGATAGGGCTGGCACGGTTAACTTGTTCCCTAAAGCGGGAATTGGTTACAACACCAAGGTACCAGGGCGTCATGCTGGTGAGGATTACTTAGAGAAAGATGCCTTCATCGGATTCTGGGGAGCGCCAATTGGCGATAACTCTCAGCAATTGAAAATCGAAGCTAATGGCTCTTTGGCTCCAACGCTGTTTGAGTATTTGACCGGAGAACCTGTGGTCGAAGGCGAGAACGGTTGGGGCTTTCCGTCGTTGCTGAATAAGTTGGATGTGTCTAAGAATAATTAAACTCTATTATCTATCGTTTAGGTTACGATACCGTAAAGCGAATCTAATGTGGCTTTTATTAGCCACTTTAGACTTCAATAAACTGCTCAATACAATCGATGTTTAGTTTGCTTGGGGCACCTACTAAATATCTTAACTAACGACACCTTTCCAATACCTCTTCACGGCATAACACATTTTAAATAAAGTGATGCTGTTCACGCTTTCTTGACTCCCAATTCTGAACTAAGAATTTTTCCTAGTTATTCTAAGACCCTCTCTCATGCGGTCGCTTTTTAGACTCCTTATTATTTCATCATCGAATTGCAAAGAGTGCATGGTCAGTAATGTTCCGTGCAGACCTCATCAATAATAAGAGAGTTCACAATGTTAAAGTTCCTAGATCAGGTTAGAAAACCGACGCTGGATCTTCCGGTCGAAACTAGAAGAAAAATGTGGTTTAAACCATTCCTACAATCGTACCTAGTCGTATTCATTGGCTATTTGACCATGTATTTAATCCGTAAGAACTTCAATGTCGCGCAAAACGACATGATTTCTACTTATGGATTATCAATGACCGATCTAGGTCTTATTGGTCTTGGCTTTTCAATTACTTATGGTATTGGTAAAACGGTTGTTTCCTACTACGCGGATGGCAAAAACACCAAGCAGTTCCTGCCATTCATGCTTATCCTATCTGGCCTTGCCATGTTGGGCTTTAGCTTCAGCTTGGGTGGAGGCAGCGCTAGCTTATTCATGATGGTTGCCTTCTACGCATTGAGTGGTTTCTTTCAAAGTACCGGTGGTCCTTCAAGTTATTCGACTATTACTAAATGGACGCCTCGTAATAAGCGTGGGTCGTATTTAGGTCTTTGGAACATGTCACACAACGTAGGTGGTGCAGGTGCTGCTGGTGTAGCGCTGTTTGGCGCTAACTACTTTTTTGATGGCAACGTAATTGGTATGTTCGTGTTCCCATCGATCATCGCGATTGTGGTTGGTTTTATTGGGATGCGTTTTGGTAACGACTCTCCAGAAGCATACGGTTTAGGTACAGTTGAAGAGTTGTTTGACGAAGAAATCAGCGAAGAAGATACTATTGCTGAAGAAAATCAAATGACTAAGAAAGAGATCTTTGTTGAATATATCCTTAAAAACAAAGTGATCTGGTTACTCTGCTTCGCGAATATCTTTTTGTACATTGTTCGTATCGGTATCGATCAATGGTCTACAGTTTATGCGTATCAAGAGTTAGGTCTATCAAAAGAAACGGCTATTTCAGGCTTTACTCTGTTTGAAGTTGGCGCTCTGGTCGGTACATTAATGTGGGGTTATTTATCAGACCTTGCTAACGGACGTCGTGCTTTAGTTGCTTGTGTATCGCTTGGACTGATTATTGTATCTCTAGAGTTTTATCAGCATGCAACGAGCGAGTTCATGTACCTAGCATCACTATTCGTACTTGGCTTCCTAGTATTCGGTCCTCAACTGTTGATTGGTGTTGCTGCGGTAGGTTTTGTTCCTAAGAAAGCAATCAGTGTGGCTGATGGCGTGAAAGGCACATTTGCTTACCTAATTGGTGACAGTTTTGCCAAACTTGGCCTAGGCATGATTGCAGACGGAACGCCTATTTTCGGCTTAACAGGTTGGAAAGGGACATTTGCAGCACTCGATACTTCTGCTGCCATTTGTATTGTTTTACTGTTGTTCGTTGCTATTGCGGAAGAGAAGAAGATTCGTCACGCGAAGAAGATGCACCTAGCGGCTCAAAACGCGTAGCTTGTCTGAGTACTTGTTCTCGCAAAGAGAGTTTCGGGTAGATAGTTTCACGTGCTTTATTGGTTTAAAGCACGTGAGATCATACCAATCGTTAGTTCGATTCAGTATCATCTCTACCAATAAACTTAATTTTAGATAGCTCCTGTTGGGGCTATTTTTCTTTCTCACTCTTAATTTTGGTTAATATCATGATTAATGTTGCGCTTGTTGATGACCACGTCATTGTTCGATCTGGCTTCGCTCAATTACTCAGTCTTGAAACTGATATAACGGTCGTGGGGGAGTTTAACTCTGCGGCAGAAGCGCGCCTCGGACTGCCAAGTTGTCACCCTGATGTCGTTATCTTGGATATTTCAATGCAAGATGAAAGTGGCCTGAGCTTATTGGAAGAGATTCCATCTGGCATTGCTAGTATTATGTTGAGCGTACATGACTCTCCGGCGATGGTTGAAAAGTCATTAGAGTTAGGAGCTAAAGGTTATCTCAGTAAACGCTGTAGCCCTGATGAGTTAATTCAGGCCGTACACACGAGCGCAAATGGCGGCTGCTACCTTACGCCAGATATCGCCATAAAACTTGCGACACCAATGAAGAATAAAGCCTCGTTAAATCAGCTCACCCGCAGGGAAAGCGAAGTGTGCCAGTTATTGGCGACAGGGCTCGACGTGAAATCTATTGCTGTCGAGTTAGGGGTTAGCCATAAAACGGTACATGTGCACCGTGCCAATGCCATGGACAAACTCAATGTTAAGAACAACGTTGAGTTAGCTAAATTGTTCGCTCAAGACCAGTACTAATGCGTTCTTATCTAGCCACCTCCTTATGCGGGGTTTTTATGGCTGTCTGTGCATGGTTCTGTTTATGGGTTATTGCCTTCTATTTCATTAATGACCCTGAGTTAGCCATTCTGCTTTTCCCATTCTCACTCCGGTTAGGAATGACGCTGCACACTCGCACTCACTATTGGCCTGCTATCTATATTGCAGAGTGGGGGCTCGCGATTGCCCTAGCTCTCCTACTTGATGAACCTCAATGGCTGACGATACTAATCGCCAGTGGACTAAGTATTCCAGCCACTCTAATTGCCAAACGTTATTATTCTGGTGACCTGAATCGTCACTTGTTGGTGATGGCGAGCTTAATCATGGTCACAGCACTCATCAATGTTGCCGCGGTCAGTTCTCATGTTCCGGCTGTTTACATGGTGTGGTTGGTGAGCACCACAGGTGGTTTGATGTTAGTGCCGATGTGTTATCTGGTATGGAATTACCTATTCCAAAATAAGTGGGCGCCACTGAGCTCTTACTTAATCAACAATGTCATTGAGTTCAAAATCCGTCACATCGCTTTATACAGCCTCTTGTTGGTCGTCAGTATTTTGATACAAACCAGTTTGCCAGATGAGCTAAGGCGCTTCGCCCCGTTCTGTATGGCTATCCCTATTATCTTGCTCGCCGTTCGTTATGGATGGCAAGGCGCCTTGCTCGCTACCCTGCTAAATAGCGTCGCGTTGATTGCAGCCCACAGTGGCACGTCCAAACTCGAAATTACTGATTTACTCTTGTCTCTTTCCGCTCAGACCATCACAGGTATTTTGCTTGGTTTAGCTGTTCAAAAACAAAAAGATCTCAACTCGAAATTACGCAGTGAGCTCTCTAGGAATCAAAACCTTTCCCGTCAGCTAATCACGGCTGAAGAATCGGTTCGTCGTGATATTGCCCGTGAGTTACATGATGAGATAGGCCAGAACATCACGGCAATTCGGACTCAAGCGAGCATTATCAAACGTGTCGATGCGGCTGAAATGAGCGTTCGCTGTGCTGGTACGATTGAATCATTGTCGTTGAATGTTTATGACACCACCAAGCGTTTGCTAACAAAGCTAAGACCAAAAATGTTGGACGACCTTGACCTGAAGGACTCCGTTGAACAGCTCATACGGGAAATGGAGTTTTCAGATCACGGCGTTGATATCCAGCTAAATTGGCACGGTGACTACTCATGTTTGAGTGACACGCTCAAGGTTACTCTCTTCCGACTGTGCCAAGAGTCTTTAAACAATGCCCACAAATATGCTGAAGCAAGTGAAATTAGAATAGAACTGATTCTAGATGATCAAGCTTATCTTCGAATTACAGACAATGGTGTTGGTTTTACAGCGCAGGATCTTCTCAAAGGAATGGGTGTTCGTGGTATGCAAGAGCGTGTTCAGGCGCTCGGTGGCAAGATGGCAATCAACGCTAATGACTCTTCTTCGGGTACTAATATCAGCGTTACATTACCTAAAGTGTGAGAACGAATATGTTTGGATTTCTGCGCTCAACAACGTCAAAAAGTCATACTCTAAGCGATGATGAGGTCAATCAGCGTTATCGTTATTGGCGTCTTCACATCATGATAGGAATGTATGTCGGCTATGCAGGTTTTTACTTCACTCGTAAAACCTTTAATTATGCCGCGCCAGCCATGATCACCGATCTTGGCTTAGACAAAGGCGATATCGGCTTGATTGGCACGCTCTTTTATCTTTCTTACGGCTTATCTAAGTTTATTTCAGGCACCATATCGGATCGGTCGAACCCGCGTTACTTCATGGGGCTCGGCCTAATCGCGACAGGCTTGATCAATATCGCGTTTGGTTTTTCTAGTTCGTTGGCGGCTTTTATATCGCTTTGGGTGCTTAATGCATGGTTCCAAGGCTGGGGCTGGCCATCGTGTTCCAAGTTATTGACGACCTGGTATTCTCGCTCCGAAAGAGGCTTTCGCTGGGCTATATGGAATACAGCACACAACGTTGGTGGGGCATTGATTCCTATTCTCGTCGGCTATCTAACTCTCCAATACAGTTGGCGATCTGGGTTTATATGGCCGGGTGTGATTGGTGTTTTTATTGGTCTTATCGTCTGTTTGCGCTTACGTGATAAGCCCACGACCATGGGGCTTCCGACGGTAGGGAAGTGGCGCAATGACCATCTAGAATTGGCGCAAGAGAGCCATGGGCAAGGGTTAAGCTATCGAGAGATCCTGAAAGCCTATGTGTTCAGCAATAAGTACATTTGGCTGCTCGCCTTTAGCTATGTGTTGGTTTACATCGTAAGAACGGCAGTTAACGACTGGGGCAATTTATATCTCACCGAAGAGCACGATTATAGTTTGATAAACGCCAACGCTGCGTTGTCTCTGTTTGAGATTGGCGGTTTCGTTGGTTCACTTGTTGCTGGATGGGGATCGGATAGGCTGTTTGGTGGTAACCGTGGTCCCATGAATATCCTGTTCGCGATTGGTATCTTCCTCTCGGTATCCGCTTTATGGCTTATGCCTCTAACCAACTTTGTGTTTCAAGCGGCTGGGCTGTTTTGTGTAGGCTTTTTTGTGTTTGGCCCTCAAATGCTAATAGGTATGGCTGCCGCGGAATGCTCACATAAAGACTCCGCAGGAGCTGCGACAGGCTTTGTTGGCTTATTTGCCTATATGGGTGCAGCACTTTCTGGCTACCCATTAGCGCTCGTTCTAGAAACTTATGGTTGGAGTGGGTTCTTCATTACCATCTCGACTTGTGCGGCCGTTATTGGCTTGCTGCTACTGCCTTTCCTACAAGCCCAATCGCCTCAGAAAAGTGCAGAGGTTCGCTCTGGCTTTTAAGGGATTTCTTCGTAAATAAGATAGCTGCTAATGGTCCTCTGGTTATTATGCAGCTGCCCTATCTTCAGCATTTTTTATACGTAGCATTCAAATGTGACTCTTTTCACGCTTTTCATGGTTCTCACCTGTTTCTAAGAATTTTTCCTATTGCGTCTAAGACCTCATCTCATGTGGGTTCTAGCTGCTCTCTGTAGTCTTTCTAATTATTTACGTTATTAGAAATTAGCTCTCTGAATTGTGTTCAAAGGGCTCACTACGGAAAACGCCATGTCACTCAGCCACTTCTCAGAATACTCATTTTTCCCAATGGAAAACACCATCCAAAATTATGCATGGGGGAGTATTTCTTCGATACGTGAACTGTTTGGCTTTAAGAATGAGTCACAAGAGCCGCAAGCGGAAGTTTGGATGGGAGCGCATCCAAAAGGTTGCTCAATGGTTAAGCTTGACCAACATTTGGTGCCTCTCTCTGAGCTGATTAACAAGAATAAACCCGCTTATTTATCTACTGATATTGCGCAGGAGTTCGGTGAACTGCCGTTCTTGTTTAAGATCTTGGCAGCGGAAAAAGCGCTATCGGTCCAGGTCCACCCAAACAAGCACCAAGCCGAGTTAGGCTTTGCGAGAGAGGAGCAAGCAGGAATCCCTCTGACTGCAGGGCATCGTAATTACAAAGACTCTAACCATAAACCTGAATTGGTTTACGCGATCACTGAATACCAAGCGATGAATGGCTTTCGAGAATTTAACGAAATATTAGGTTTGTTCAGAAGATTAGACTCTAGCGTGCTCGCTGGCTTGATTGAAGAGTTTGGGACCCACCTTGACTCTCTAGGTTTAGAAGCGTTTTTCCGTGATCTATTAACGCTTAATGACCAATGTAAACATCAAGCACTAGAGCAACTTCTGACTTACGCAGAGGCTCACCAAGATCAAACAGAATTTGCATTGATCATTGAACTTAGCCATCAGTACCCGAACGATATCGGTCTGTTTTGTGTTCTGCTGCTTAACTTGATCACACTAAAGCCAGGTGAAGCGATGTATTTGAATGCGAACACTCCGCACGCTTACATTAAAGGTACCGGGCTTGAGATTATGGCAAATTCAGACAACGTGCTACGAGCAGGTTTAACGCCAAAACACATTGATGTCGCTGAGTTAGTCGCCTGCACAAAATTCACGCCAATTCCGTTCGAAGGCTTGTTGTTAGAGCCATCAAAACTGGGTAAATGTGATTGTTATGATATCCCGGTCAGTGACTTCAATTTCAATATCTTTCATCGTCCTCATCAAGAAGAAGTTATCACAAGTGGCGCTGAAATTTTAATGGCAATAGATGATGACCTAGTGCTAATGAGTCAGAAAGGCGAGCACTTAACCCTCACCAAAGGGCAATCGGTATTTATCCCAGCTTATATTGGCCATTACGAATTGAGCAGCAAAGGGCGAGTGGCGAGAGCGTTTAATTAGCGAAGTCGCTTCTAGTTTAAATAGAGAGTCATCCCCACGAAATTAGTATCACTATCATCAACAATTTGGTAGTCAAGCGCCTGATAAAAACTGATGGCGCGGGTGTTACTTCTAAAGCTCGACAGAGTGACTTGGTTTCGTTGCTCTTGATGGGCTTTTTCGTGGATGCGTGACATGACTTTTTTACCAATAGACTGATCTTGGTATTGATGGGAAATGATCAGAAGGTGAACATGGTATGCGTTGTCATAAGGCTTAAAACACACAAGTCCAACCCTTTGTTTTCCTAGGTATACCCAATGAAACCAAGAGGGATTGTACTCGTTTAAAAGTCGTTGACGTTGGAAGTCGTCATCCCATCCGAAAACGCTATCAACGTGTATGAAAAGCCCTTGCTTAACACACGCAAACAGTTCTTCGAATTCGAGATTTGAAACGAGCTGGAATTGTATGTTCTCTTCTTCTATTGTCACTCTGCTCACTTCCTTATCAAACGCTTTCGAATAAGCAAACAGTAACATAATTGAAGAAGCCGAATTAGCTTAGATTTGCGCTGTTATGAAACCAAAAAGCCATGCGTAGTGCATGGCTTAGAATAAAGTATCGGATTGATTTTTCTATACGATCTTAAGCGCGTGATGGCGCGTGAGCTGTTTGTGTAGCGAGTCTTTTAGCTCCATGCGTTCTACTTTGAGGTTGTGCATGCTGTCGTCATCGATAGGGCTGCCAGAGATTTCTAGCTGACGGATGTCGTAGTCGAGTTGGTGGTATTTTTGCATGTCTGCTTTGAATTTTTCGTCGTCGTGGTTGAGCTGAACAATGTCTAATTTAAGATCTGGGAAATCTAAGATAAAGGCATGGTTTTCATTGAGCATTGGCACTTCCTCTCTAGTCGGATTTTTAGGGCGTGTTGATCTTTCGAGCTTGTTTTTGCGGCGAATTGCTGGGTATTTCTACAAGGCAGAGGCTTTGATGTGTAGCTAGCCTACATGAGAGGCCGATAACGTAGTAGAAATAACCAGCAAACGCTGCCCGAAGGGTTCGGCTAAAAGCGTTTTACTCTTTGTTAAGGGAGATTTGCTTAGAATGACTAGGCTACTTCTCCCTCGCCGCGATTAAAACGCTTTTATCTCGAACAAAATCCAACCGCGGAAGGTCAACACGCCCTGACAGTATAGAAGCAATTTATCGAAAGAAATGTGGTTCAAAACACAAAGCCGTAAAGCGATCAAAAAAGGGCACAAACTCGAGGAATCATCTTCGAACTTGCGCCCTTTTGTATGTATATAGCTAACTATTTATAGTTATATGTTTAGAATCCTAAGAGTTTAAAGCAGAGCGTTTACTTCGCTTTCTTGCCAGAGCGTTGCTGCTCTTTGTGTGCAAGCTTCTCTTTCTTACGTTGATCGATAAGGTGAGCAGCATCGCCGCCTACGTGGGTTTCGCCACGAGCATTCGACAATTGAACTTGTTTTTCACGTTCGCGGAAACGCGCTTTCTGCTCGTCGCTGTGCTTATCAACACACTTAGGGCAGCTTACGCCTTTCTCAAAGTGCTCAGACGCTTTGTCTTCGTCTGTGATTGGCAAACGACATGCGTTACACACATCGTAACCGCTCTTCTCTAGCTGGTGGTTAACTGCAACACGACCATCAAATACGTAGCAGTCGCCTTCCCACATGCTCTCTTCTTCTGGTACTTCTTCTAGGTACTTAAGAATGCCGCCTTCAAGGTGGTAAACCTCATCAAAGCCTTGCTCTTTCATGTAGGCTGTTGATTTTTCACAACGAATACCACCAGTACAGAACATCGCGACTTTCTTGTGCTTCTTAGGATCAAGGTTGTCTTCAACGTATTGAGGGAATTCACGGAAGGTTTCAGTGTTTGGGTTTACAGCATTTTTGAATGTACCGATATCGACTTCGTAGTCGTTACGAGTATCAACCAGAATCACATCAGGATCAGAAATCAGAGCGTTCCACTCGTTTGGTTTCACGTAAGTGCCGACAACGTGGCGTGGGTCGATACCCTCAACGCCCATGGTTACAATCTCTTTCTTAAGCTTAACCTTGGTGCGGTTGAATGGTTGTTCTTCGTTGAACGACTCTTTGTAAACAACATCAGCCAAACGAGAATCTTGTTTGAACCATTGAAGAAGGGCGTCGATAGATTCGCGCTTACCTGCAACAGTGCCGTTGATGCCTTCACTTGCAAGTAGCAAAGTACCGCGGATTTGGTTGGCTTCTAACACTTCGGTTAATGGCTGGCGAATTTCTTGGTAATCATCAAGTGCTACGAATTTATACAGAGCACATACAACATATTGAGACATGGTTTTTCCTTTCTGCGAGCTGGAACGTAAATCCAGAGCGGTTGCCTTTTATGATACATACTGAGTTTGATTTACTCAGGTTTGTCCATATTGGCTTATTAAAATCCGCCGCAGTATAACCAAGCCAAGGAAGGACAAAAACCAACCAAAAGTAGGGCTATTTATCATTTCAATTTGTATGGTTTATGGACTAAGAAATGCAATGAAATCGTTTTATCTGGTTCGAATTACAACACGTATTCCTAAACCAAAAAGGCCCTGCTGTAAAAATACAGCAGGGCCTTGGTATCTAGTCCGTTTTACTTAATCGGTGATTACGCTTGGTTAAGTACTTCAGCTAAGCGTTTGACCGCTTCCGTCAATTCTTCTGGATTGGCGTTGGTGAAGTTTAAGCGCAGTGCGGCTTTTGCTTCATCGGCCTTTGGATAGAATACTGGGCTTGGTACAACAGCCACACCATTCGATAATAGAGTTTTAGCCAATTCGAAGGTGTCGCACTCTGGGATTTCAACCCAAATGAACATTCCGCCATCAACGGATTTTAATACACAGTCAGTAGGCAACTGTTTTTCTAGCTCTGAAAACAGCACTTCATAACGAGACTTGTAAAGGGTACGAATGTTTTCCATGTGCAGGTTGAAATCTTCATGTTTTAGAAGACCAACAAGCAGCGCTTGCATAGGTACACTTGAGTGTAAGTCAGCACCTTGCTTCACTTTGATCAGTGGCTCAAGGTAGCTGCGTTTACCTGTTACCGCGCCAATACGTAAACCTGGCGATGCAATTTTAGAGAATGAACGAAGAACGATAGAGTTGTCAGGGCAGAACGAAGAAACCATTGGCAGCTCAGTGCCTGTAAAGCGTAGCTCGCGGTAAGGCGCATCTTCAATGAATGCCACATTGTATTTGATACACAGCTCAGCCACTTTTTGACGAGTTTCTGTTGTCCAGCACACACCTGTTGGGTTGTGAAAATCAGGCACGGCGTAGAACATTTTCGGTGATTGCTCTGCAAAGCACGTTTCTAGTTCGTCTAGATTTGGACCAAATTCTGTTTGAGACACAGTCACAATGTTCGCTTGAACTAGACCAAACACTTGCATCGCACCCAAGTAGCTTGGCGCTTCCATCACAACCACATCATTCGGATCAACATACGCTCGTGCAATCAAATCCAAACCTTGCTGAGAACCGGTACAGATCATTGCTGTGTGAGTCTCTGGCAATTGGTAGCTTTGCGTAAGGTGATCAAGCAACGGGCCGTAACCCGCAGTAGAACCGTATTGGAAAACTTCAGGCATGTTCGCTAAGTTTTCTAGCGTTGGCTTCATTAAATCGATAGGGAATGTTTTCTCGTCCGGTAAACCACCGGCCAATGAGATGACATTTGGATCGCTTGCGGCTGCGAGGATCTCTCGAATGTATGAAGATTGAATCTGTTGTAATGACTGTGCGATTTCCATGTGTTGTGTCTCGTCGTTTTTCGTTTTTATTCTATCGCTTGATATTACACGGCAATTGTAAAAACTAGCGTGTCCGTTTATGCTCTTAAACATGTCCATTTATGCTATTTAAACGATGTCACGACAACACTTATCCCGAATCAATGATGTTCTGTTCCATATTCATCAAGACATCAGTCAGCCTTTGTCGGCAAAAGCGCTCTCCGAGATTGCGGCTTATTCAGAACAACACTTCCACCGCACCTTTAAAAGCGTGGTTGGGGAGTCGCTACATCAGTACATTCGACGCACTCGAATGGAGTATGCGGCCAATCAATTGATGTTCGATACCACGTCGTCAGTGGTAGAGATTGCTAGCAAATGTGGCTTTAGTTCGGTGTCATCTTTCAGCCGAGCATTCAAAGCGACCTTTAACATGTCACCCGGAGAATGGCGTAAACACGACTTACAGATAGCAGAAAAACCCTACTTGAAAGATCCCGAAGTCGCGGCGGGCTATTTGAACGTGGCGCAGCGAGTGTTACCTGAACCTAAGATCGTTGAAACACCAGAGCGCATGGCGGCTTATGTTCGACATACGGGTTATAACCGTTCTATTCGCAACGCGTGGCTGATATTGAAAGCGTGGGCGAATTCCGAACAGCGCGACTTTTCGAGCCAATTTGGTTTGCATCACTCAAACCCTGCTTGGGTTGAAATGGATCAGTGTCGCTATGTAGCGTGTATCGCGATAGATGAACCGATTAAGTATCGCAGTGTCGTGAACCAGATGGTGATTCCGGGTGGTTTACATGCTGTATTTCGACTGAATGGCCGTTATGGTGAGCTGCTACCACAGATCAGTATGGTGTTAGAAAAGTGGCTACCTACGTCTGGCTTCAAGCAGCGTTCCACTCCGGCTTATGTGCATTATCATCAGAATCATTTTCTAAACAGTGATGAAGTGTTTGAGCTTGATTTCTATCTCCCTGTGAGTTTTTATTAGGGCGTGTTGATCTTTGCTGTACATTTCGCGTTCAACAATACATCGGTA
>NZ_JBFSPI010000110.1:0-15406 GCF_041464685.1 Vibrio sp. 10N.237.312.B06 | reverse complement strand
CACAACGGTATGCTAAGAACAAAAATGCCGTTCACTCTTAAGTGAACGGCATTAGCCCTTTATCAGAGCTTTTAAATGGTTTTTTGAAGAACCATAAATCTGATGGTTCAACATTCTTAGCTAAGCTAGTGGGGACTGACTCGACTGATGCTCTTACTTGATTTATGAAAGAGCTTGAGCGCTAACAGCGATCCCCATAGAGCGACTTGCCCCCATAACAGAGTCCATTGAGACGCCACTTCTTGCCAAGAAGCACCCATCTGATTAAGTGCTAAGAAACCTTGAATCGCTGGTGTACTCGGAAATAGCTGTGATAACAGTACTAACCATTCAGGCATCATTTCAACGGGCCAGATAAACCCAGAAGAAAAAATGAGTGGCATTGAACTGATTAACACCACAACCGTGACTAACTCTCTTCTTGGAACCAGCTCACCGACAAAAATCCCAATCAAACAACTGGCCAATAAGAAGGGCAGGAGTAAGGTCAAAATGTTTGTTATGGAAGCAAGCAGGTTAATGCCATACATCGAAAAGCTTGCGCCGAAGTAATACATCGACAACAGGTAATAAATGCCAACTAAGGTACAACAGCGAGCAAGCATCAGTTTCGCTGGAGAGCTCTTACTCCAATAGCCAAACGTCGATTGAGCGTTTTGTGTTGCACCGACTAAGCCAGAAGCCATAGCCAAGGTTTGTTGTAGGATCAACACAAACACCGCTGGAACCACGTAATCAATGTAGCCCATGCGACTATTGAAGGTTGGTTTTAGGTTCAAGCTAAACGCGCTGTAGCCTTTGGCAGCCGATTCTAACGGCACACCTTCAACCAACAAGTGGCTGACCTTAACTTGCGCAGCTAACGTGCCGCCTGCCTTGGCAAGCCCTTCAACAATGGTTCCGTAGACTAAGAAGTAAGATGCATCACCAGCGTAAGAAAGCGTCGGGCTCTTACCTAGGAGCAAGTCTTTATAGAAGTTCTCTGGGATGACGATGAAACCGCCAATCTCTTGATTAAGAACAGCTTGCTTAGCATCGGCGATGGTGGAGTCACGGCGTACCAAGTCAATTTGAGACGTGGCATCTACCATTCTTTCTAACTGGTAGCTGCTTTGGCTCTTATCCAAGTTCACAACGGAAGCTTTAAGCTGTTGAGGAACTTGGTTTGCGTAAGGCAACGGATACAAGAATGAATAGAAGACCACACCACCAAATACCGTAAGAAGTACAACAGGGTTGCGCAGTACCGCTAACAGTTCTTGCTTGAGCAGTTGAGTAAAGCTCATCGTTTTACTCCTTGTTGTGCTGATGTATCTGGCTGTGCTGACGATGTTGCTTCTGATGATATAGCCGCTTGTGCAGACAGAACTGACCGTGCCAAGTGTTTCTTAATTAATAACATCACCACGAAAGCAGGAACTGCATACCACAACATAGAGGAGAGGCTGATTAGCGATTGTGCCGCGCTCGCGCCATAACTGGATTGTGCTGTCTGTACTTCGATGTAGTGACTCACGGGCAATAAGCTTCTCCAGATTTGCGCCGCCGTGTTCATGTCGGTGACTGGAAAAGTAATACCCATGAATGCAAAGCTTGGTGCTGTAAAGGCGCCAGCGAAACTCATCGCCCTTGCTGGATCAAGCGTTAAGAAGAAAAACAAACACCCCATGATGATACAACTGATGACGGTAAGCAGTTGGGCAATGGTTAATGCCACAAAACTGCCGTTAAACGGCCAGTCTAAGAGGACATAGAACCAAAAGCTAAATGCGATACCAAACATCAAAAACAAGACAAGGTAGGGCGTTAATGTTGACGTTAGTGACTTCAACGGGGCGTTGGATAACCAAGCGTGAAGGCCACGAGCTCTAACGTTCGCCGTTAAAACCAATATCGTGCCGACCACAATCATAATTTGCCATAAAGCTGGAATAACAGCAGACACCAAGAACTGTGCATAGCTGGTGTTTTTGTTAAACAACGGCGTAATCTGACTTTGTACCGTGACTGCTTGGCCTAATGCTGATTGCACCGTGGTATCACCGTGTGAAAGCTGTTTAACGACTTCAAGCTGAGCGTTAAAAGTCCCTTGAGCCTGCAACAGTGCTGAGTTGACCAGTTTACCTATCAAGATGAATTGACTGTTGTAGAACACAGACACTTGAGGGTTCAAACCTAGGTAGAGATCACGGTCGAAGTGTTTTGGTATCACAACGTAGCCGTAGATATCGCGTTCAATCATCGCTTTAGCCGCTTCACTCGCCGAGCTGTATTTCTGAGTCACTTGTAGGGTAGGTGACGCATCAACAAGGCGCGTGAACTGTTGCGAGATTTGACTGTGTTCAAGGTCGACAACCGCAACGGGTAAATCGCGGGCGATGCCTTGCGAGAAAATCAGCCAAATACTTGCTGCAAGCAGCAAGGGTATCCAAGTTAGACACGACAACAACCACTTGTCTTTGCGGACTATCGCCCACTGCCTCAGCAAGGTACTCGTCACTTTGTGATGATCAGGGGATTGCGAGCACATAGATTGAGAGCTTCTAGATTGCGATTCTGTAGATGGCGAGCTTATAGAGCGAAAGTTAGCAGACATACGTCACCTAAAGCTCAACCACTAGGCTCATGCCCATACGCAGTGTTTCGTTGGTATCGACAGGGTGCGCTTCTACTTCAAAAGTGCGTAAGTCGAAGCCTTGTGCTGCGTCTGTTGAACGCCAAGTCGCGAAATCACCCATTACGGCAATGTGAGTCACTTGGAAAGTTAATGATCTATCCAGAGCTGGAAGGTAAGCTTCAAATTGGCTGCCTTTCTCAAAATGTTTCAACATATCTTCACGCACATTGAGCACCGCCCATGCATCTTTAGTGTCAATCACGGTCACAACAGGGAAACCTTGAGGAGCTAACTCACCGCTACTTAATAGTACTTGAGCCACTTCACCACTAAACCAGCTGTGGATCTGTGTGTCTTTTGCGTAAGCTTCAACTTCCGCTACTGCGCCAGCTGCCATTAACGCTTTTTGAGCGGCTGCCACTTTGGTTTCGTCACGAGCACCTTCTTGTGCTAATTGATACATTTGGAACGCAGCGCTTTCAGTGTACTTCGCCGCTTGCCACTGTGTTTTGGCTTCATCACGTTTTTGCTCGGCAACCACGCCATCGTTATAAAGGTTGTTTACACGTTGGTAAGTTTTATCCATGAGATCGGCAGCTGCTTTGGCTTTCAACCATTGGTCTTTAGCGGCTTGGATTTGCTGAGTACGCGCGCCATTCTCTGCTTGTTTTGCTAATGCACCAGCGGCTTTTTGACCGGCTTTTGCTTGCTCTAATTTAGCGTCAATTTCTGGGCTAAGTAGGGAGAAGATCAATTCGCCTTTTTCAACCGAATCGCCTTTACGCACGAATATTTCATCAATTCTTCCGGGTACTTTCGATGAGATGCTGTATTGCTGCGCATCTATTTGACCTTGAAGCTTAACAGGCTGTGGTTGGTACGCTTGGTAAAAGCCGTATCCAACCCAGCCAATAATGCCGATACCAACCAGAGAGAGAATAAATGGCTTAATAGGTTTCATGAATTATCCTTTTGACTGGTTAGCGGTGTCTGCTTTTGAATCGAAGTCAGACGGGACAGAAGACGTTAAGTAACTTGAATAAGCATTCATTTCACTGGTGAGTGCTAACAGCTTATTAAGAGAAATTAGGTATTTGAATCGAGCAGCAGATTGCTGTGTTTTAATGCTTGCAAGATAAAGCTCAGCATCAACCACTTCTAACGAATTGGATAACCCTTGAGTGAAGGCTTTTTTACGAAGTGAAAGGTTTTCTTGAGCTAAAGACAGACTTGAGTTGAGGCCTTGAACTTCTTCAATTGCTTGGTTTGCTTCAAGATAGGTCTTTTGTACCAAAACGGTTAAGTCTTGCTTGGCTTGCGACTTAAGAAACTGGACTTGAGACACGGCGCTATGAGCGGCAGCGACTTTGTCGGAACGACCTGACGTGTCAAGTAGCGGTACATTCACACCAATACCGACTAACCAATCGGGTTTCATTTCACTGGCTAGCGAGTCATCTTCGTACAGGCTGTAATCACCGTAAAGGTAAACTTCTGGGTAGTATTTGCCTTTTTCAGCCTTGATCAAGCTACTCGCTTGTTTCTCTTTTGCTTCAAGGATTTTAAGGCCTGGGTAGGTCATGAGGGTTTGATCAACAAATACGTCCATATGAGGCAGGTTTTTGTTGATAAAGAGTTGTTCTGAAGGTTCGACACTTTGGCTCTGACCAAGGATCTGAGTCAGTGCTAATTGAGCAATTTTGAGGTCGTTCTGCGCTTTGGTTCGTTCAACAACGGCTTTATCCAAAGAAGCATCCGCCTGCAGACGTTCTACTCGAGCAATTTGTCCTTGCTGTTCAAGCTTGATGGCGAAATCACGATGCTGAGTTAAGCCAGCTTCAACGGCTTGACGTGTTCTCACGACGTCTTCCGCTAAGATCACCGAGAAGTAATATTTACTTAAGTCTTCGTAGCGAGCCTGTTTCTCCATCAGCAGTTGGCTTTGCGCTTCTTCGCTTTTACCTTCGGCAGCAGTTTGCGCAGCGGTAATTCGTCCGCCAGTAAAGATAGGCCAAATAGCACGGATGGAAGAGCTGAAGATGTCTTGCTCTGTTATGGTCGAGGTAACGCCACCCAATTTAGCTAATAAGGGTGCAAATGCTGGATCTACGCCGCTTAAGCTATCGCCGAACTGTTTACCATTGATAGTCACATCATTATCAAGGTGCGTGTAGTTAGCTCCCAAGGTGATCGAGGGTAGATTAAGGCTACTTGTTGAGTTCTGAAGGTGTTGATAACGCTCAACGTTGGCTTGTTGAGCCGCAAGTGAGTTGTTGTTCTCTTGCAATATTTGCCACGCTTCAGAAAAAGTGAGCGGGGCAGAGAAAACTGGCGAAGCAAATGTGCCGAGAAGCATACTGGCGAGCGCAAGGTATCGGAATTTTGGTTTGGTCATCTGTATTAAATACCATTTAGAGTATTAACTCTAATGTTAACAGGGTGATAGTCATTTGTCTTGAGATGATTGTCTCACATGCTTAGAAACTCTCATAATTCGTTAAGTTAATGTAATAAAGTGAGTAATGTGGGCTACAAAGATCACTGAAACGAAAAGAGCACGACAAAGCGTGCTCTTTAAGTTCAGTATAGAAGTGTTCTTACAAAATGAAGTGGCTTATTTAAAGCTAGGACAATGGTGATCGGCGCGCCACACCAATTGTCTTGAACCTTGCATTGTTTGTAATAAATCTCTACCTGACATTTGTGGGAACGCTAACAATACCTTGAGATCAAGAGGAGAGGTTCCGTCTTTCTCATAGGCTCTTACGTGAGTAAAAGTCGATTGTAAGTGTTTGAACAGCATAGTCTTAGTAAGACAAATTCCAAAGTTATCGCGTTTCATTGCCTGGTTTCCTTTTCAACAATGTTTATACGTTATGTTTTTTATCCTGTTTCTATTGGACGTTGCCACTGATCGATACTTCCTGCTCATCAATGTTTTATTATTGGGCGCTGATTTATCAGTCACCTCTGAGTTGTCTACCTGTCAGTCGCGTAAATAGAGATGTATGAATGAGGTTAGGTAGGTAACCTGTTTGTTCAACAATCGTAACGACGAGCGTGCAACTTTTAGTTATAGATACGTCCAGTGAGCGAAGGGTTGTTGCCTTTTTGTTAATCTAAATTTCGATTTAAAGCGCGGTCTGAAAATCATGACTTATGGCTTGGCAACAACGAACTTCTTCATATGCAACTATTATAATTGTATTTATTTTAAACAACCTAAAAAACACCTAAAAGCTTAGTGATCTAGCTCAATATTTATTCGTTTATTTTGCTTTTTAAGCTAATCCGTTCTAAAAATGAACGATTAATCGAAGTGAATAACGTAAAGGGTTATCAATTAACAACCTGCTCAATTATTTAGTTGAGTAGCAGTCACAAATTCACGTACCTAGAAAGGTCATGCGATTAACTTGGTGTTAACATCATTCGTCTAACACTAGGGACGGTGGAATATGAAATGGAGCAGTATCAGTTTCCGTAAAAGGTTACTGATTATCATGACGGTCACTGGCCTTGTTGAGCTTTTGATACTCTCAGGTGCTGGTTTTTACTACATCAAACAATCTCAAGAGCAAGAGATGGGTTTGAAAGCGTTAGGTGTTGCTGAATTTCTATCTGAATCGCCACTTGTCACCAGCATTATTCAAGAAAATGGAACGTTGGATCCTAACGGCGTTCCCTACGTTCTGTCTGAAGAAACTCAAGTTAAGTTTCGTAACCTTACCCAACTCATTGGTGCGGCGTTTATCGTTGTGGGAGATGATAAAGGTATCCGCCTGATTCACCCTTATGATGACAGGCTCGGTAAACCAATGCGTGGTGGCGATAACCAAAAAGCGTTGATATTGGGCGAGTCTTATGTGTCGACGGCTAAAGGTTCACTTGGCTTCTCTGTCCGTGGTAAATCTGCGGTAAAAGACCCCCAAGGTGCCGTTATTGGGGTAGTGTCGGTGGGTTATCTATTGGATTCTTTGCAAGATCGAATCGAACCTTACTTAGCCTTTTTGATTGTGATGGCGTTGCTGGTGGTTGCCGTCAATGCGGTGATTTCAAGCTATGTGTCTCGCCGTTTTCAGCGCGCTATTTTAGGCTTTGAGCCAGAAGAAATTGGCCGCTTATATGTAGAACTTGATGTGACTATGAGTACCGTGAAAGAAGGTATTTTGAGCATTGATAAGAACGGCATTTTGCGTTCAATTAATAAGAGTGCCTGCGATATTTTATCGATAGACAGAGATAAAGCACTCAATCAGCAACGTCTATCAGATGTGTTGGTGGGCAGTGATTTAGAGCAGCTGTTATCAACGGGTGACACTGATCATGATGTTGAGCTGTACCTGAACAATAAGCGAATCATTGCTAATCGCAGCCCAATTATAGTGGCTGGTGAGGTGGTTGGGGCGGTATCCAGCTTCCGATTGCGAGATGAAATCAACGATTTAACAGACCAGCTCTCACAAACCAAAGAGTATGCTGATCTACTGCGTTCGCAAACCCATGAGCATCAAAATAAGCTAAACACCATTAGTGGCTTGATTCAAATGGGCGAGCTGGACTCTGTTCAACAATTGATTGGTCAAGAAACCGCTCATTACCAGAGCTTAATTGAGTTCTTAAGAGAGACGGTGAAAGATCCATTGATTGCAGGCATGCTTTTAGGCAAAACAGAGCGAGCTCGAGAGATTGGTTTGGAGCTTAAAGTTGAAGAGGGATCAAGGCTTGAGGCATTACCCGCTTGGTTAAACGCAGAGGATGTCGTGACGATTCTTGGCAACCTGATTGATAACGCGTTTGATGCCACCATGATGGCAATTAAACAAGAAGGGCCAATAGCACCAGCTCGTCGCGTAATCGATGTGTCGATCAGTGATTTTGGCAATGAAATCATAGTGGAAGTCGAAGACAAGGGCTGTGGTCTGCCAAAACACTTGGCAACCAATGCGCTTACCGAAAAAGGCGTATCGAGTAAAGCGAAGCAGAATCGAGGTGTTGGTTTGTATCTCATTAAGCAACTTGCAGATCGTTATCAAGGGCAATTAGAAATGGTTGATAACCCTGATTTTGGGTCACGCATGACGGTGTATTTACCGAAAGAAGAACAACAATAATAATTGAGCACGGAGCGATCGAGTAAAGATCGTAGTGACGGAAAAAGCATGGTTAAAGGAAGAACATAAATGAACGCAATCACGAGAGTCATGGTCATTGAAGATGATATTGCGATTGCAGAGCTTCACCATCGTTATTTAGAACAGATGGGAGGCTTTGATGTGGTCGGGATTGCGACCACACAGTCTGAAGCATTAATGCAATTGGACATCTTAAAGCCTAATTTGGTTTTATTGGATGTGTATCTACCGGACGGATGCGGAATTGATATTTTGAACCACGTTCGTGGCAGTAATCAGGGCTGTGATGTGATTTTGATTACCGCCGCTCGAGATGTCGACACACTGCAACAGGCGATGCGTGGTGGAGTCGTCGACTACTTACTGAAACCTGTGATGTTTCCTCGTTTGGAAGCGGCACTGAAAAAGTACCAATCGCAACAACAAGAATTTGAAAGTGTGTCTGACTTAAACCAAGGCTTGGTCGACAAGATGCTGCAAGCCAATGCCAAGGCAGATTCTCGAAAGGTTTCTACGTTACCTAAAGGGATCGATGGTGTAACGCTTGATAAAATTAGAGCTATTTTCCAACAAGCCGACATTGCTGATATTACAGCTGATGAGGCAGGTGAACGTATTGGAGCTAGTCGAACCACCGCTCGACGCTATTTGGAATTCCTTATCACGACTGGCGAGTTAGTGGCTGACTTAAATTACGGGTCAGTAGGTCGCCCAGAACGCTGCTACAATAAAGCTAGAAGATAGATTTAGCGACAACAAGTCACAAAGATAAACGCGATGCTATCAAATAAATATAAAGCCAGTTGAGTAAGCTGGTTTTGGTTTTTTCTCCCTTTCTTATTGCTCACTCCACCGACCAGATACCGTTCTTTCTTGACTACAATGTTTGAGAATGCCGATTTGCTTCTTCTTCCAGATAGAACAGCTGACTTATCGATTATAATTTGTTCGAAATCAGTCAATATTTAATCGATTGCTTTCACAGTGGTTGATGTAAATCAAATACTCATAGACAATACTGTCCCGAATAGAGGTGATAGCTTTCACCCTCGTTTACCAAACGCATTCTCAAGTGTAATAGGCACTCGCTATTGATGTAATAGCCAAGACCTATTATCTATTTTCGTATGTCGCTGATACCTTTGGCGAATACTAAAAACCTTGTTTTTATAGGAAAGATGATGGTAATACCTGAAAACAGCAGCATCGTTATTTTTGGTGCGTCGGGAGATCTAACTTACCGCAAGTTAATTCCTGCTTTGTACCACCTGTATGCTAGCAATCAACTTCCAGAATCCTTTGCGATTCTTGGAGTGAGCCGTACTGAGTACAGCGACGAGTCTTACCGTGAGAAGCTGAAGAAGTCTCTTCAGGAAATGGAAAAAACTGAGCCAGAGACGCTGAATGCATTTATTGAACATCTGCATTATCAAGCGATCAACACTTCAGATGTAGACGATTACGCTCGTCTAGCACAACGTCTGGATAAGCTTGAGCAAGACTACCAATTCGAAAACCATAACACATTGTTCTACTTGGCAACCCCGCCAAGCCTTTACGGTGTGATTCCAGCAAACCTTGCTGCACATGGCCTAAACGATGAGAAGAACGGCTGGCGTCGTCTGATTATTGAGAAGCCATTTGGTTACGATCTAGCATCAGCTCAAGCGCTGGATGAAGAGATCCATCATCACTTCCAAGAACACCAGATCTACCGTATCGACCATTACCTTGGTAAAGAAACGGTACAAAACCTTCTAGTGCTTCGTTTCTCAAACGCGATGTTTGAACCTCTGTGGAACCGTAACTTCATTGAATACGTTGAAATCACAGGTGCTGAGTTCCTTGGCGTTGAAGAACGTGGCGGATACTACGATGGTTCTGGCGCAGTTCGTGACATGTTCCAAAACCACCTGCTACAAGTGCTAGCAATGGTTGGTATGGAGCCACCTGCTCAAATCAATGCCGATTCTATTCGTGATGAAGTGGTTAAAGTACTTCAGTGTCTGAAACCATTAGAAGAAGATGATTTGCGTAAAGACTTAGTGTTAGGTCAGTACACAGCATCAGATGTTCGTGGTCAGCACTTACTAGGTTACCGTGAAGAGCATGGTGTCGCAGACGACTCTCGTACTGAAACGTACATTGGTCTTAAAGCACACATCAATAACTGGCGCTGGAATGGTGTTCCTTTCTACGTACGTACGGGTAAACGCTTACCAACACGTGTGACTGAAATTGTGATTCACTTTAAGAACACACCACACCCAGTGTTTGGTCAAGATGCACCAGAGAACAAACTGATTATCCGTATCCAACCGGATGAAGGTATTCAGATGAGCTTTGGTTTGAAAGAGCCCGGCGCAGGTTTCAAAGCAAAAGAAGTGAAAATGAACTTCTCTTACTCTGATCTGCCTGAGACTCAGATGCTAACGGCTTATGAGCGTCTTCTTCTTGACGCACTGAACGGTGATGCGACTCTGTTTGCACGTACCGATGCAGTAGAAGCATGTTGGAAGTACGTTCAACCGATCTTAGATTTCAAGCAAGACCCTCAAGCACTGTTTGGCTATGCTTGTGGTACTTGGGGCCCACAAGAAGCCGATGAGCTTCTGCAGCGTGATGGCCGCGCATGGCGTTTCCCATGCAAAAACTTAACAGATACGGATTACTGCGAACTATGATCAATCACAAGATCTTTGCAACGCCTGAATTAGTCGTTGAAAACCTAGCAAACGAAATGAAAGCTTACAGCGAGCAGGGCAAGCCTGTTCACATTTCATTGTCGGGTGGCAGCACGCCAAAAATGCTTTTCAAGCTTTTAGCTCAAGCGCCATACGCAGAAGGCATTCAATGGAATAACCTTCATTTCTGGTGGGGCGACGAACGTTGCGTTGCACCTGATGATGCAGAAAGCAACTTCGGCGAAGCGAACGCGCTACTTTTCTCGAACGTGAACCTTCCTGCTGAAAACATCCACCGCATCCGTGGTGAAGATGAGCCAAAAGCAGAAGCAGAGCGTTTCGCGAAAGAGATGGCAGACGTGATTCCAACAGAAAACGGCACGCCTGTTTTCGATTGGATCCTGCTAGGTGTTGGCGCAGACGGCCACACAGCTTCACTATTCCCGGGTGTAACTGACTACCAAGATGAGAACCTATCTGTATTAGCTTCTCACCCAGAGTCGGGCCAGATCCGTGTTTCTAAAACAGCGAAAGTTTTAGAAGCAGCAAAACGAATCAGCTACCTAGTACTGGGTGCAGGTAAAGTTGAGATCGTTAAAGAAATTCATACAACTCCTGCTTCAGAACTGCCTTACCCGGCAGCGAAAATCCAGTCTAAAACTGGTGAGACAGAGTGGTTCCTAGATTCAAATGCAGCAAGTGCTATCGCATAAGTGCGAATAGCCGCAAGGAGATAAAATAATGAAAGGTGATATCGGTGTAATTGGCCTAGCAGTAATGGGTCAGAACCTTATCCTAAACATGAACGACCACGGCTTCAAAGTTGTGGCTCACAACCGTACTGCTGCGAAAGTAGACGAGTTCCTAGAAGGCCCAGCTAAAGGTACTAACATTGTTGGTGCTTACTCTCTAGAAGAGCTAGTTGAGAAGCTAGAAGCGCCACGTAAAGTGATGCTTATGGTTCGTGCTGGTGATGTTGTAGATACGTTCATCGACAAGCTTGTACCACTTCTAGACAAAGGCGACATCATCATTGATGGTGGTAACACTAACTTCCCAGACACTAACCGTCGTGTTGCCGCTCTTCGCGAGAAAGGCATCCACTTCATCGGTACGGGTGTTTCTGGTGGTGAAGAAGGTGCTCGTTTCGGTCCTTCTATCATGCCAGGCGGTTCTCCTGAAGCTTGGGAAGCGGTTAAGCCTATCTTCCAAGGTATCTCTGCGAAAACTGACGCGGGTGAGCCTTGTTGTGATTGGGTTGGTAACGACGGTGCTGGTCACTTCGTTAAGATGGTTCACAATGGCATCGAATACGGTGACATGCAGCTTATCACTGAAGCATACCAGTTCATGAAAGATGGCCTAGGTATGAACCACGACGAAATGCAGGCTGTATTTGCTGACTGGAACAAAACTGAGCTAGACAGCTACCTAGTTGAAATCACTGCTGATATCCTTGGTTACAAAGATGAAGACGGTGAAGCGCTAGTTGAGAAGATCCTAGACACTGCTGGCCAAAAAGGTACGGGCAAATGGACAGGTATTAATGCACTAGACATGGGTATCCCACTGACTCTAATCACTGAGTCTGTATTCTCTCGTTGCCTGTCTGCACTTAAAGATCAACGTGTTGAAGCTGAGAAACTGTTCGGTAAGACTGTTGCTCCAGTTGAAGGCGACAAGCAAGAGTGGGTTGATGCAATCCGTCAGGCTCTACTTGCTTCTAAGATCATCTCTTACGCTCAAGGTTTCATGCTAATGCGTGAAGCGTCGAACGAAAACGGTTGGGATCTAAACTACGGTAACGTTGCTCTTATGTGGCGTGGCGGTTGTATCATCCGTTCTGCATTCCTAGGCAACATTCGTGATGCTTACGAAGCGAACCCAGAGATCGCATTCCTAGGTTCAGATGCATACTTCAAAGGCATCCTAGACAACTGCATGGGCGCTTGGCGTAAAGTTGCAGCTAAGTCTATGGAATCAGGCATCCCAATGCCATGTATGACTTCTGCACTAACGTTCCTAGACGGCTACACTACAGCTCGTCTTCCAGCGAACCTTCTACAAGCTCAACGTGATTACTTCGGTGCTCACACTTATGAGCGTACTGACCGTCCACGTGGTGAATTCTTCCACACAAACTGGACTGGTACAGGCGGCGACACTGCTTCTACAACTTACGACGTATAATCATTAGTTAGAATCAGTAAAGAACACGTTTGTTCTTTCAGCTGAAACTAGAAAATAAAAGGATGCCAATTGGCATCCTTTTTTGTTGGTTCGCGTTTTCTTTGGTCTACACAACCAAGGCGTTACAGTTCAAGCTGTCATGACGTGCGGTCGAACATCATCATTGTATTGTTCCCTAATTGCCATAAAGCCATCTAGGTTCTGTTTAAGAGCCACAACACACTCAGGGTCGAACATCGAACCCGAGTGAGCCTCAATGTAATCCATGACTTCATCGAGTGTCCACGCGTGCTTATAGGCTCTTTTGCTCATCAGCGCATCGAATACATCGGCTAAGGTTACGATGCGTGCCTCTAGCGGTATCGCTGTGTTACTCAAAGCATCGGGCAACCCTGTGCCATCAAACCTTTCATGATGATGACGTACGATGTTTTTAATGAATTGGATTTCCTCAGAACACATAGCGATATGGCATGATAGGGCAACCACATTGTTAATCATTTCTTCACCGTACAAGGTGTGATTGTCCATGACGGCTCTTTCTTCTTCATTAAAGCGTGCGCTACTGAATAGCACTCTATCTGGAATTCGATATTTACCTATGTCGTGAAAAGGTGCATACAGCCGAATTCGATGAATGAATTGGTGTGTAATTTCCCTTTTGGTGTGCGACAGAGTACGAGCAATGTGTTCACTGTATTTACCCATGCGAATGAGGTGCTCTTTGGTTTCTGGATCTCGAGCATGACCCATGTTTAAAGCAATCGCTAAAGAGGATTGAAAGTGACGTTGGCGCTCAAACCATTGAACGAAAAGGCTAGAGATCACTTGAGTGAGATAAGCGATATCACACTGGATGGTTTGGTTAGCAAAGAACCCCGCTGATGAAGCATTGATAAACACAAACCCAAGATTACTTTCTTGGTGATGAATAGGTGTTGTGTAACTGCTTTGATGACCGATATCGAGCAGGTGAGATATTTGTTTGGTTGGGCTAATGGTGGTGAGGTCGTGGATGATTCGAGTATCTAAAGACTCAGCCATTCTAGATAACGCTGATTCTGGCTTAAGTTCTTGTTCAATGTAGCGATGCTCGGCTTCTTGGCACAGAGTATCCGAAACAAAATAGTTCGATGCTCTATTTTCATTGCATAGCACGACCGAAAGCCTAGACAGAATGGGGTAATGTTCGCGAGCTAGCCGAAAGAGATCATCAACGATGGCGATAATGTCTTTATCTTGGGCGGCTACTCTGCTGATTTGGGAGTAGTCAAACATGGTCAAAGCCAACCTTTATTTATAGTTATATCATTGTTTAATATCATTATTAGTAGGTTTCTATACCACTTCTAACATAGCACCTCGCTGTTAATTAGCAACACTGCGTTCTAATAAGTTTAAATTCCATTGGTAAAGTAGGGATATTTCATTCTTCTATCATGGTTTTTGTTAACTTGAGCTAGTTTGGTGGATCTTTAAGACAGACCCTTTTTAGTAGGGGCGGCTGTATTACACGCAACATCAGGATGGTAAGTGACCATATTAAAATTAAATTGAAAGATAAATAGGATAACGAGCATGCTTTATGCCATCATAAAGGCATAGATAAGGGCAATGGATGATATGCCCAAATGATTGAGCTAGAAGCGGTCAGTGATGACGGTGTTCTAGAGTAAATTCAAGGCCTTTAGTTGCCTTGGAAAAGGTAATGTTATGACTGAAGAAGAAAGAATCGAACTGCAACAAAACAACCCACTGCATGGCTTAAAGCTTGAAACTATGATCAACGAATTAGTGGATCATTACGGTTGGGAAATTTTGGATGCAGCAATGCGCATGAACTGCTTTAACACTAAGCCGACAGTAGCAAGTGCCGTTAAATACTTGAAGAAAACAGAGTGGGCTCGTGAGAAAGTAGAGAATTTCTACCTTTACCGTTTCAAGCGCATGCCTAAAGCTTCTGATATCGAATACCAGATGCCTCCGCGTTCACGTACATTCCGTCACGGGTTAGAACCTCGTGAGCCAATGGAATTAACGGTTGAATCGATTCTAGCATCACAAGCTAAAGCAGCGTCAGCATTTAAAGAGCGTCGTGGCGGCAACGGTCGTAACTTTCGTCGCTAGTTTTAACGTCTTTATGTAAAGGCGTAAGTTGAGCATCGTTAGATAGACAAAGCCTTGACTGAAAAATACAAAAGGAGCCTAAGTGCTCCTTTTTTAATGCGTGTTGCTTTAGTCGTTCGTCTTAAGCTTCGCGGTTCTTTCTTTGATTCTTCCAAAGATCAACGACATAGACAATAGCGCTGATCAGTAAGAATAGCGCTGACACAGAAAAAAGAGCGGGCATTTTTAGAATCCACGCGAATGTGGCAGCGAGAAAAGCGACAAAGCAAATGAGTCGACTTGATGACATGACATGACCGAGTTTAATGTTCATAACGCCTCCTAATGAAGTCTCACTTTCGACAGGAGAATTATCCTACCTTTGGCAAAGTAAAGGCTAAAAAACAGTCTAAATTGTTATCAAATTTGCTAATTGAAGGACTCGCCTCACATATTTTAGCTTGGCTATTTTATAGTTCATAAAATAACCAGTCGAGGGGCTTTGTCAATTCTTTATACTTAACGATTTGCGTTGTGTTTTGCTAACGAAAACCGTGATTGCTGCACGAAGTAGTTCGAATAAAAGCTAGTTGGTATAGAACCTAGTTAGCATAGAAGAAGGGCTCTTCTCCGCTTAGATGAGTCTATAAATTAACAATAAAACCGGTAACACA
>NZ_JBFSPI010000109.1:0-15825 GCF_041464685.1 Vibrio sp. 10N.237.312.B06 | reverse complement strand
TCTGTAGGATCGTTCAACTGATCAGGAAAATGCTTAAATGATCAGTGTTAGCTCAATGAGCGGCATTTTTATTATCTATTGAAAGCTAATTCTCAGCTTAACCCAAAGGTTAAGCCTTGAGACGAGAAAGCTAGAAGACTAAGAGTTAGCCTCGACCACCTTTAATCGCTTTAATGATTTCAGTCGTAGAGCAACCATCTTCAAAGTTAAGTACTTTAACTTCACCGCCAGCCGCAATCACTTCCGCACCACCAGCAATCTCTTCAGGTTTGTAATCACCACCTTTCACAAGAATGCTTGGAAGAACTTCAGAGATCAAACGTTGCGGTGTATCTTCAGAAAACGGAACAACCCAATCAACCGCACCTAAACCAGCCAGTACCGCCATACGACGATCAGTTGGGTTCACAGGACGACCTGGACCTTTTAAGCGTTTCACTGATTCATCCGTATTCACAGCAACGATCAAACGATCACCCAACTCAGCAGCATGGTTCATGTAAGAGACATGTCCCGCATGCAGAATATCAAAGCAGCCATTAGTCATAACGACTTTCTCGCCTTTCGCACGAGCACGTTTCACCGCTTCAACTAGGGCAGCTTCAGAGATCACACCGTAGTCAGTATCTTGGCTACCATGAATCGCTTCCGCTAACTCAATCGTAGACAACGTCGATGTACCTAGCTTGCCGACTACCACGCCAGCTGCAGCGTTTGCTAATGCACACGCTTCATCAAGTGGCTTACCTGCAGCAACTGAAGCTGCTAATACTGAAATAACCGTATCACCAGCACCAGTAACGTCATACACTTCTTTCGCTTGGGTCGGTAAGTGGAATGGTTCTACGCCTTTGCGGAGCAATGTCATGCCATGCTCACTGCGAGTCACTAACAAGGCTTCAAAATCAAACTCTTCGATTAACGCGAGCCCTTTTTCGATCATTTCATCTTCAGACTTAACCTTACCGGCAACCAGCTCAAATTCCGCCATGTTTGGCGTAAGTAATGTCGCACCACGGTAGCGTTCAAAATCTGCACCTTTAGGATCGATAAACACCGGAACGTTCGCTGCGCGCGCTTTTTGAATAAAGCTCTGCACATGCTCCAAAGCACCTTTCGCATAATCAGATAAGATTACCGAGCGTACATTAGGCAGTGCTTGCTCCATGCGAGATAAAACAAGCTCAGGATCCGTGTTCTCAAATTTGTCTTCAAAATCAAGACGGATCAATTGCTGTCCACGGCTCATGACACGCAATTTTGTGATGGTCGGGTAATCGTCCAACTCAACAAAATCACACTTAACCTTTAATGCACCCAAGGTATTTTTCAACACCTCAGCTGGCTCATCTTTTCCAGTTAAACCAACGATATGAGCATGACCACCAAGAGAGGCAATATTCATTGCTACGTTGGCAGCACCACCAGGGCGCTCTTCGTTATTTTCTACTTTAACAACGGGCACAGGTGCTTCTGGTGAAATACGGCCAGTAGGGCCATACCAGTAACGGTCAAGCATTACATCACCGACAACAAGAACGCCTGATTGGCTGTAGTCAGGTAGAATTGGTTTCATTGTGGATCTCCAAAAATCGAATCTGGCTAGAGTCTAGCACACTGATTACAGTGGCTAAACCATAGAAAAATGAGTGAAAGCCTAACTCGATAGATACTCTAGTAGCTAATAAGCAGCTAAGAAGTCGATAAGCGATCACTAAATGATAATGACGTAACCGTTAAGAAATAGTTCCGTTACGCTTCCATCCATTGCTTCCATGCCTGAACAACATGTTCCCTTTCCATTTTAAATTTATCAATCGCCACGTCCGCATCAAGGTTGAGTAGGTTTCGGTGATGGATTTCATCTCTTAATGTTGTATAGGCATTAGTTAATGCCATGCCTTGCTGTTCGTCCATGATCCCTTGTGACAACAGACTTTCAAAGATTCGTACATTGTCACACCAACGAGTCAACTTAGGTTTTTCATTACTGTATCGAAGTACTAAATATTGCGCCAAGAACTCAATATCAGTAATACCGCCCGCATCTTGTTTTAGCATGAATCGATCGGCTTTTTTTCCTCCGAGGTGCCCGCGCATTTTTTCACGCATATCGACAACGGATTTTTTAAGTACAGCTTCATCTCGAGTCAAACACAAAATCTCATGGCGAGTCTTGTTAAATGCCGAAGCCAATAAGTCATCACCATAAATCATACGAGCGCGAGTCAAAGCTTGGTGCTCCCAAGTCCACGCGTCATTATGCTGATACTCATCAAAGGCATCGGTTGGACTCACTAATAGACCAGAGACACCTGAAGGGCGCAAGCGAGTGTCGACCTCGTACAAAATACCAGAAGCAGTTCTGGTCGAGAAAATATGAATAATGCGCTGTGCCAACCTCAGATAAAACTGGCGTCCATCAATCTCTTTCTTACCATCAGTATAGATGTGTACTGGGCAATCGTGCATGAACACAATATCAAGATCGGAGTTGTAACCCAGCTCCCAGCCACCAACTTTGCCATAACCAACCACCGCAAAACCGCGCCCTTCTCGATCTTTCACATGAGTGGGCTCACCGAACTTAGCCGACACTTGCAGCCATGCTTGATTAATACCCGCCTCAACAATCGCTTCCGCTAAATAGGTAAGGTGATCACTGACCTTCATTACAGGCAAAGCGCCCGCAATATCCGCGGCAGCAATTCTCAGAATACAAGTCTGCTTAAACTGACGCAGACCTTCCATCTGCTGCTCCATATCATCTTCAGGAATACGAGCAAGATAATCACGTAACTCTGTTTTGTAGGACTCTAATGGCACTGGATTATAGAGTTGTTGAGGGTCGATAAGTTCATCTAAAAGAATAGGATAACGACCAAGCTGCTCCGAAATCATCGGGCTCGCTGTACATAAGCGAACGAGTTGAGTGAGGGCAGCGGGGTGCTCATCCAATAGCTCAAGATACGTGGTGCGCGTAACAATTTTTTGCAGCAGGTGCAGCACTCGAGACAAACCAAATTCAGCATCCTTGCCGGTATAGAGCGCTTGAAACACTTTGGGCATTAATCGATTGAGTACTTCACGTCCACGAGGGCCAAGGGTTTTCTTAGCCAAATCAGCTTTGAATTGGATAATGGTTTTCGCCGCTTGCTGTGGGTTAGCAATCGCGATGTCATGCTCTAGAACCTGCTCAATCACATCTTGCTTATGAGCCATATCCCACAACTCACTAAAGTGACTCGCGATTGGGTTAGCATCATCTTCATCAACCCCAATTAGGTCTTCGAATACTGTGTGAACATTCGCCATATGAGCACGGGTCGCATCAATCAAACCGTCCCAATCTGCAAACTGCATGGCGACAGCAAGTTGCAACTGTTCGAAATCGCCATCAGGTAATGTTTGAGTTTGCTTGTCGGCCATCGCTTGTAATAGGTTCTCAAGGCGGCGTAAAAACAGGTATGCCTCACGTAAGTGACCGACCTCTTCTGCTTCTAATAAATGAAGAGATTCAATCGCACTTAACGTCTCCAACAAACCTCGACCACGAAGGCTCGGTTCACGTCCACCACGAATCAGTTGAAAGACTTGAGCAATAAACTCGACTTCACGAATACCACCAGAGCCAAGCTTAATGTTGTTTGATAAGCCGCGACGTCGCACTTCGCTACTGATCATCGACTTCATTCGACGCAAAGATTGAATGGCACTGAAATCAATATAACGACGAAAAACAAACGGACGCAGCATCTGGCGGAGCTCTTGGTATTCAGGGTACATTTCGCTGCCCATCACACGCGCCTTAACCATTGCGTAGCGTTCCCAGTCACGGCCTTGTTCTTGGTAATAGTCTTCAAGAGCAGCATAGCTCATGACCAAAGGGCCGCTCTCCCCGAATGGACGCAAGCGCATGTCGACTCGATAACAGAATCCGTCAAAGGTTTGCTGATCAAGCGCCTTGATAATACGTTGCCCCAAACGCGTGAAGAACTGCGCGTTGGCGATACTTCTTCTTGCTCCTTGGGTTTCACCATTCTCAGGGTAAGTAAAAATTAGATCGATATCGGAAGAGAAATTCAGCTCACCGCCACCTAACTTGCCCATACCTATGATCAACATAGGCTGCGCTTCACCTTGCTCGTTACAAGGTGTGCCCCACTCTTTACAACAAATATCGTACTGCCATTGATAGGTCTCAAAGATCATCGCCTCTGCTAGCATCGACAAATGATTTAAGCTCTGTTCTAGATCCCATGAGCCCATAAAGTCACGCCAAGCAATGTAGGTCATCTCACGATTACGGAATTGACGCAGTACACGTTGACCGCTCATTTCATCAGCACAACCAGAAAGTAACTCGGCCAAACGCTTACGATACCCTTCCGCGCGCTCTTCACATCTCAGCATCTCTGGCAAGGTGCTGGATAAAATCGAGTCACGCTGTAAACAATCACCAATAAAACAGCTCAAGCCTAATACACGCTTGAGCTCGGCAATCAGTGACTCAGGCCAAGTGTTAATGGCGTCACTTTGATGCTCTAATAATTGCTCAAAAGCAGACTGGGAATGAGTGACGATTAGAGAAGGCAATGGCATGTTTCTTCCTTGTGTAAGCTGCGCACCGAACAATTGGTTTGTCGGTTCGGTTCTTCAATAACGAGTTCTAAAAACTAATGATTAGTTATACCAAAGTTCTGCCAATAAAAAACGCCCACATTAGCAATGTGGGCGTTTTATCAGTGAACTTATCAAGTAAAGCCTTTATCTCTAATAACAAGTCTCCGTGGCCAAACCTCTAGGAATAGACCTTTAGATCTTACGAACTAGAGCTCAGACCGAAAGCTGGGGATTAAACCTTAAACTGCTTAATCTTACCGTCTAGCTCTTGTGCGTTGCTTTCCATGATCTCAGAAGTCTCGAGAAGCTCACCCACCACCACTACGGAGGCTTCAACAAGCTCACGAACATTGGTCAGATTGACACTCATCTCTTCCGCCACACTAGTTTGTTGGCCCGCAGCAGTCGCGATCTGGAAGTTCATATCATTAATCTGGTTTACCTGACTTACGATGCCATCAAGCTCAGAACCAGCGTTAGTCACTAGGTCTACGCCTTCAGCCGCTTCAACAACACTCTTTTCCATCAGCTCTACAGCCGAGTTAGCACTGCTTTGTAGATGGCTGATCATATCTTGAATTTCTACTGTCGCTTGCTGAGTACGTTGCGCAAGGTTACGAACCTCATCGGCAACAACCGCAAAACCACGTCCCGCTTCACCGGCACGCGCGGCTTCAATCGCTGCGTTCAAAGCCAATAGGTTCGTTTGCTCTGAAATGCCTTGGATAGTACCAACCACACTGCCAATCGAGTCTACGCGCTCTTCTACTTGGTTTACCGCTGCTGCAGAGGCTGCGATGTCCGAAGAAAGCTCACTCATCTTAGAAACAGAACCTTGAACGAACTTCTGACCTGTTAGTGCTTGACCTGATGCTTGCTCAGTAAGAGAAGAAGCACTTTGCGCGTGCTCAGCCACGGTTTGCACAGTAGACGTCATCTCGCTCATTGCTGTCGCTAGTTGGTCGATTTCGTTAAATTCTTCCTGAGCTGAATCTTTGGTTTCGGACATGCTGATGGTCATCACTTCCGTCAGGGCAAACAACTCATCAGAAGAGGCCACCTGAGTTTTGATCATGTCACTCAACTGGACTCGAGTTTTTTCGAGTTCTCGTGCCACATCACCGTATTCATCTTTACAATCCATATGAATTGGCACTGATAGGTTCTTATCGGCCATCGTTTTAATGGCGTCATTGAGGTATTGAGTTTGGCGAAGCATAACGCGCGCTGCCGCCAATAGAAGAACCACAAACACAATGATCATCAAGGCTGTTTGCCAAGCCACTTGAACTAGGTAAGTCTCGTAATGCTGCTGTGCAACTTGTGCATTGTTAGTGACTGCAAGTAATGAATCGTAAAACGCACTTGCGTCCCATAGCTGCTTCGAAATAATCAAGATAGTGCTGAAAACCATCAGCATGATCATTTTTGGAACGAGACGGATGTCCGAGATAATCCTTTCCCACGGCTTGAATGACAGTTTAGTCATTGTCAGTTCTCCATTAACTCTTATATATTGATGGCTTCTATATCCGCGAGATGGCTATGTCAGTCAAAGTTCGCGATTTATTTTGAGCCTCGTATGAATGTTAAATAGTATCAAAGACACCACTAAGCCGATGAGCTTATTATCACTGATTCTCTCTTTCTTAGCGTTATTTGTGATCTCAGGCTTATTGTTTGCACCGATTGATAAAGAATCGAAACAAGTTCTTATCGGCCTGGACTTTATAATCTGTAGCGTTTTTCTTTTTCAGCTCACTATTGATCTATTCAGATCACAAAATAAGAAAGAATATCTAAAAGTACACTGGATCGATTTCTTGGCAAGCATCCCTATGGTCGAGCCACTTCGATTCGCTCGCATTTTTCAGATCTTGCGCGTGATTCTCGTTCTTCGGTCAGGAAAACGTGTTTTCAGGGAGCTGTTTAGCAATCGAAAAGAAACGACACTCGCCTCAATTATTTTGCTATTGGTTATTCTCCTGACCATAGGTGCAGGAACAATACTGCTGCTAGAGCACAAGGATCCCAATGCCAACATTACCACTGGCCAAGATGCTTTATGGTGGGCTTTCGTAACGATTAGTACCGTGGGGTACGGCGATCATTATCCAGTGACGAGCTCAGGCAAGTTAGTCGCTTCTCTGGTGATCATTTGTGGTGTGGGTGTTTTTGGTATGATTTCAGGGTTGATTACTTCTTTGATCACCTCTCCAACTCGCCATGACAATCAACGAGCTGAAAACAAAGAGAAGCACCTTGAGAAGATCATTGAGCAACAACAGAAAATTCTCGAACGACTAGAAAAGCTGGAACAACAAACAAAAAAATAGGGCCGAAGCCCTATTTTCAATTTCATGTTGTTATGAAACTCAGTCTTGCCAATACGGCTCAACTTCTACACTTATTTGGCGTGTCTGTTCCATCGCATGCAGAATAGACACCTCTTGACGAGCTAACCAACGCTCTAGCTGAACCTTCTCATCGCCTTCTAACTTCTCAGTCAAAGGCTCTAATGTTTTAAGTGCCAGCAAATCGTCAATACCTTGCACCATATCGGCCCATGGCAAGCGGAAACTGTTTCGTTCATCGTCATCATACAAACTCGCGAAACCAACACCAGAATATAGGTTTCTCATCAAACGATATTGCTGTTCAATATACGCTTGGCTAGTCATCACTCGCTCTGGCGGGAAAGCTTCCATCAAGTCGGCCCATGTGCGCTCGAGTTGCTTAACCGAAAACCATTCGATACCACGTGCCATTTGTTCACGTGCTTTTTCGTCTAAGAATGGTTGCCAGCCACGAGACAAGATCCAGCGACTCAGATCTAGCAACAAACCAGTGTAACGAGCAGAGCTCAACAGGGTAAGCAGTTCTTCGCGATCGGGAAGTTGCTCTTGCATCTCTTTAAGTTCAGCGACCAAAAACTTACGCGCATCCAATTTACGCAGTACGTGGCCTTTATCTTCGAGCAAATCTTCGAAGTGGTCATAGCTTTTTAGCCAGTCGAGTTCTTGCTCAAGCCACTTAAGCTCTTGGCGTAAAATAGCACTCGCGCGTCTTGGGACAATGCCACCATAGATGGTGAAGGTTTGACGAATAAAACTCAGCGAGTGACTGATCTCATGTAACGCTTCAATGGATTGGCGCTCGGTGAAGATCTGCTCGTGATAATGCCAATGAGCGAGAGCATGCTCTAAAGATTGAATGAAACACGATTCAACAGTATCACTTTTAGCAGTATCAACTAAGGTCAAAGGAGTGACTTCATCTCCTTGATAACCTTGAGCAAGGCGGTAACCCTTAGCGGCTTTGCTTAGATTACCTAAACGCATGCCACCTTGTTCACAGAATTGACGAGACAGTGTAAACAGAGCATCTGTTTGACCGGACTTAAGTTCCAATTCGACTTCACAAATCGGTTCTTGCAGTTCGCCTGATTCAACAAAACCTTGATCGAATGCGACCTCGACTTGACTGCCATCAGGCATACCAATCAACCACTGCTCACGTGTGAAGTTGGTAGAAAATAGAGGAGTCAACTCAGCTTCCAGCGTTTCGATGTCTTTGCCCGCTGGCCAGATGTCCTCTGGATGTAGGGCTAGCTTAGGTTCATTGCTGTCATGTTCTGCATTGTATTCAGGCCTTTGATGCAGGCCTGCAACCACACGACCAGCCGTCTTTACGGTTTGTACAAATACGTCATCAAAGCGTCGAATGCGCAAGCCAGTATCGTGCTTACGTAACCAGTTATCGGGGGTGTCAAAGTAGATGTTACCTAGCTCACGACAACTGTGCTGAAGTACTTTAGTTTCAGCAATTTTATTGCGTAAAGTCTCTGAAAAATCAGGAGAAACAAAAAACTTCAGTTCTATCTCGGTTTCCATAGTTATACCTTTCTGTGAAGATAGGGACAGGATATTGCCAATTTGAAAACTCAGCAAGTCAGAAATATCGCCCTTATGATGATCTAAAACAGTTTTAATGAGACATTGATTAGGTTAACATGCGCGACTTTGTAGCCATCGCTTAACATTTCACCATGAATATGGTGTATGTTGTTTTAAGGTTATTATTTATTAGGTTGGATGACCATGCCAGTAAATACAATTATGGGGTTATTTGCAAAGTCCCCAATTAAACCTTTGCAGCGTCACGTAGTATGCGTGAACGAATGTTGTTCTCACCTAGTTAATTTCTTTGAAGTTTCTTCAAAAGGTGACTGGGAGAAAGCATCAGAAATTCGAGCTCAAATTTCTCACCTTGAGAAAGAAGCTGACGTACTAAAACGTGAAATTCGCCTTAAACTTCCTCGCGGTTTGTTTATGCCAGTTGATCGCACCGATATGTTGGAGCTATTAACTCAACAAGACAAACTAGCAAACCTAGCGAAAGACATTGCTGGCCGTGTATATGGTCGTCAACTTGTCATTCCTGCTCCTATGCAAGAAAACTTCATCGCTTACGTTAAACGTTGTCTAGATGCAGCGAACCAAGCACAAAACGTAATCAATGAACTAGACGAATTACTTGAAACGGGCTTTAAAGGCCGTGAAGTAACACTCGTTGCTGAAATGATTCATCAATTAGATGTAATTGAAGATGACACGGACGCGATGCAGATCGAACTACGCCAACAACTAATGGCGATTGAAGATGGTCTGAATCCAGTTGATATCATGTTCTTATACAAAATTCTTGAATGGGTTGGTGGTATTGCAGATCAAGCACAGCGTGTAGGCGCTCGTCTTGAAGTAATGCTTTCTCGATCTTAAATCATACGTTAACTATATAACGAAGAGCATTTTTTGAACAAACCACTTATGCGCTGAGTATTTCTCTCGCTGAGCGGTTTTTTGCGTCTAAATTTGTTCCGCTTGTTATCAAACAACTAGGTATTACGATGGATATCCTTGCTAACTACGGCACTGTCCTGATTATTGTTGCAGCAGCTTTCGGTTTCTTGATGGCTATTGGTATTGGTGCAAATGACGTTGCGAACGCAATGGGCACTTCAGTAGGCTCTAAAGCTCTAACCGTTAAACAAGCGATCATTATCGCAATGATCTTTGAATTCGCAGGTGCTTACCTTGCGGGCGGCGAAGTAACAGACACGATCCGTAAAGGTGTTATCGAAACATCTCTGTTTGCAGATCAACCTGACGTACTTGTGTACGGTATGATGTCTGCACTACTAGCTGCTGGTACATGGCTACTTCTAGCTTCATACATGGGCTGGCCAGTATCAACGACTCACTCAATCATCGGTGCAATCATCGGTTTTGCTTGTGTGTCTGTGGGTACTGAAGCTGTAGATTGGAACAGTGTCCAAGGCATTGTGGGAAGTTGGATTGTCACACCATTGATTTCCGGTATCTTCGCCTATCTCATATTTGTCAGTGCCCAACGACTGATATTCGATACAGAAAACCCGCTATTCAATGCGAAGCGTTTTGTACCGGTATACATGTTCATTACTACAATGGTCATTGCACTTGTAACGATCAAGAAAGGTCTTAAGCACGTAGGCCTTCATCTAACCGGTACTGAAGCATGGTTATGGGCTGCAGGTGTTTCTGCTGTCGTCATGATTGGCGGTTACTTATACATTCAGAAGAAGTTTGCTAACCGCGAAGAAGACCACGGTTTTACTGGCGTAGAAGGTATCTTCAGCGTACTAATGGTTATCACAGCTTGTGCAATGGCATTCGCACACGGTTCAAACGATGTTGCCAACGCGATTGGTCCACTATCAGCGGTTGTTTCAACGGTTGAGCACATGGGCGAAATCTCAGGCAAGAGCACTATCGCATGGTGGATTCTTCCACTAGGTGGTATTGGTATCGTTGTTGGTCTTGCAACAATGGGTCATAAAGTAATGGCAACCGTTGGTACTGGTATTACAGAACTAACTCCTAGCCGTGGCTTTGCAGCTCAACTAGCGACCGCGTGTACGGTTGTACTTGCTTCTGGTACTGGCCTTCCGATTTCAACCACGCAAACATTGGTTGGTGCGGTATTAGGTGTAGGCTTTGCTCGTGGTATCGCAGCTCTAAACTTAGGCGTTGTGCGTAACATCGTAGCTTCTTGGATTGTGACGTTACCTGCAGGTGCTCTACTTGCTGTTGTATTCTTCTACGCAATTCAGGCTATGTTTACTATGTAATAGCCCTGACGCTAGTCAATATTAGCGTCAGAAAACGGTGAGCTTCAGTAAAGATATGTAAATACCATGTCATTATTGACTCAAACGCACAGAAAGGGAGGCTTTGCCTCCCTTCTTTGTTGCACCATATAAAAAAACTAAATATTATTTGCTCATTGAGGCTGACTCATACGCCTACTCAATTTGAATCGTTAAAGGATTTACTGTGAAAAAACTGATTAGCTTAGTTTTGTTCGCAATGCTTGCGGCTCCAGCTGCCTTTGCTCAAGACCGTTATATTGCTGACAAACTATTTACTTATATGCACTCTGGCCCAAACAATACTTTCCGTATCATAGGTAGTATTGATGCCGGCGAGAAAATCACCTACCTGCAAACTAACAAGAGCACGGGTTACACTCAGGTTCAAGATAGCCGAGGACGTAAAGGTTGGGTTGAGAGTAAGTTCGTAAGCACAAAAGAAAGTATGGCGCTGCGCATGCCTAAGCTAGAGAAAGAACTCTCTGAAGTAAAAGGCAAGCTGGCAAATGCTCGCCAAAGTGCTGATAGCGAAAAAGCAGGTCTCGCAAGCTCTCTAGACTCTCGTAACAAGCAGATTGCTGAACTAGAGCAGAACTACAGTGAGATTAGCCAACAGCTAACGAGCTCTCAAACTGAGAACCGTCAACTACGCGCTAAGCTAGATACTCAAAAAGATGACTTACTATTGAAGTACTTCATGTACGGTGGTGGTGTTGCTGGTATTGGTCTACTTCTTGGCCTTGTTCTGCCACACATCATGCCTCGTCGTAGAAAGTCACCAAACGGCTGGGCGTAAGCCTCGCATTTGCTACAGTAGGTTCAGTATCGAATATCAAAAAGGAGCACCGAGGTGCTCCTTTTTATTTGTCTGAATTTATCATTCAAGTCACAGCGCTAACATCAATCACAGTAAGTAATATCGATAGTACTAACCTTTCCACTCATACAAAGCTGGGATTTCTATTTTCTGCTGATTGAATTCAATGATTACCGATTGTGGTTTAATCTCAAGCAACTGAATACCCCGCTCGATCCATTCCCCTTGAGCAACTTCATGTCCATTCACTTTTACCCAACGCTTAGTTTCGCTACTCGAGTACATGTGAGTTTGTAAGTCTAACTTAGGTAATACACCAGACAATCTATTGCCATGTGTTTCTAAACCGATGACCTGAGAATCCATATTCCCCACAGGTCTAGAATCCATCGGTTCAGGTGAAACCGACTGCTCTCCCATCATTGATTCAAGCTTCAACGCTAAATCGGGTGGCAACTCGGTGAGGTCTAACCCTTTCAGTAAATCACGGTCCGATTGCAGCGTGGCATTATCATTATTCGTTCCAGGTTGAACTGACGGTTCAATAGATAATGGCTCTAAATTCGTTGCTGCTTGATTACTAGTATCTACATTTGCCAATATCGCTTTTGAGTCACTAGCGATATTACCGATGTCGGTGCCCATCTTTGCATGTATCTCTTGACGCGGTAGTGCTTTCAAAAGCTGGCTTACCGGTGCCGAGCGAACAGAGAATAATGCTTCATCGTCTGCATCCACTGACACTGCATCCACACTGGCAATGCCAGAACCGGCAATTTGAGGCTCAAAGTCTGATTGAAGCTTTGATTCAGGCAGAGCTCCGGAGGCAACGGGGCTAGCCGAGCCTTGCTGCTGTTGATTATACGACTGATAAACCAGAACGCCGCCCACCAATAAAGAAGGCACCAAGACAAGGACCAGTCCCATTGTTAACGATAAACCTCGTTTGTTGCTAATCCCTTTAGCAGAACTAGGCACGTGATGGTTTTGGTAACCTTTAAAGCTAGGTTTATTATTAGAAGACTGTTTAAGCTCGTGCATAATACGTGACATTAGCTTTCGCCTCCTTCTAATGAGATCAACTTAGGCGAGTCGAGTTGAGCTAATCTCTGCAACCTTGCTAAGGTGCGCTTACCTGCGATGCCATCAACAGACATACCCTGCCAAGTTTGAAACGCTTCGATTTTCATTTTCAATTCATAGTCAAATACATCACTGCCCGATACGTCTTCACCCAAGACTTCTGAAAGCAATAGATCAAGTAAAGCAACCGCCTCACCTTGATAGCCCTCTTTCAGGGTCTCTCTTAGCGGCTGTTTCCAAATCGCGACATAATCACCTTGCCAAATTTGCTTTAAGGTGCGCTTAGGCATCACCAATAGCTTTTCGTTGACTAGGAGCTCAACAGACTCCTCAGACGCGCCATAAAGTACAGCAAACACAGGTTCTTGACCTAATTCCAGATTAAGAACCACGGGAACTCCAAGTTCAATCAAATATTCTAAATTGGCTTGATGTTGCTCACATACAAATACACTTTGTTGTTCACTCAAACATAGCCAATCACGAAGCGAAGATTCATACCCCCAAAGCGTGTATAGGTCCCTAATTACAAGCGTTTGATTATTCCCTTGCCTTAAGTGATTCTGAACATCTTGTGGTAGTGCAAACTTCGAAGCCTTGAGATCTTGAACCGATATAGATTTATCATCCAATATCGGTGCTTCAGCCACAAATGAGCGTTGAGTATTCGCCGCTACTTCCGTTTTCACTTCACTGGAAGTATCCGCAGGCATCCATGAACTAATATAGGTTGGGGCGAAGTTAAAGGTCGCGATTACAAGGCCGACACTTAATGTGGCAATCCCCGCGTATTGGATTAATTTTGGAACTACATGAGTAGCACGAGTTTTCTCGACGTGATACACATCGGCCTGAAAGGCCATGATCTGCTGGCAAGCGCGGTTAACCGTTTCATTGGAGGGCACTTGCTCACCATCATGAAAAGCTAACTGTAGAGCCTTATCACACACCAAATTGATAAGTCTCGGAATACCATGAGTATATTGGGCAATCAGCTTGATAGAACGATTCGAAAACAACATCTGCTCGCCACCCGCCGTTTCCAAGCGGAACGCGATGTACTTGCCAGTCTCTTCAGTATTAAGAGGCAGTAAGTGATAACGACCTGTAATGCGCTGCGCTAGCTGGCGCAATTGTGTTGTTTGTAGATGCTGTTGTAATTCCGGCTGACCAACCAACAGCACTTTTAACAACTTACGACTGTCTGTTTCTAGATTGGTTAGAAGGCGTAGCTGCTCCAATACGTCAGCTGCAAGGTGTTGTGCCTCATCGATCACCAATAAGGTTTGAATACCTTCTGCATGGCTATCCAACAAAAAATAATGAATCGCTTGGCTGAGCTGTTTGAGCGATGCTTGTTCAGGGTAGTCGACCTCAAACTCATCACAAATAGCTTCTAGTAAATCCGTATTGGAAAACGTAGGGTTGAGTATAAGGCCAGCTTGAGTCTGATTATCGAGTGATGACAACATCGCTTTGGCGACCGTTGTTTTTCCTGTACCGACCTCACCAGTAAGCATCGCAAAGCCCCCACCCTCACCTAAACCGGCTTGTAGGTTCTGCATCGCTTCTTGGTGACGCTGACTCAAAAACAAATAGCGAGAATTTGGTACAATCGAAAATGGCATCTCAACGAAGCCAAAATATTCCTTATACATGTGCTGCCCTATAATTACGATTAATGGAAAGTACCATTGCTTGCAGTAAAGTCCAGCAGTGATAAAACATTTCGAGGTGATAAGTTGCAAATATACGATAGCCTACCAAAAGACAATGGGCTACAACGCTACCTAGTCGGTGGAGCGGTGCGCGATAAGCTGCTCAACATTGATAGCTATGATAGAGATTGGGTCGTGGTAGGGAGTACCCCTCAAGAGATGGAAAGCCTTGGCTTTACTGCTGTCGGGAAAGATTTCCCAGTATTCTTACACCCAAAAACCAAAGAAGAGCACGCACTGGCTCGCACTGAGAAAAAATCCGGTTCGGGTTATACCGGTTTCGAGTGTTACTTTGCACCGGATGTGAGTTTGGAAGAAGATCTCATGCGTCGAGATCTAACGATCAACGCCATCGCTCAAGATGACAAAGGCCAACTTTACGATCCTTATCATGGCCAAAAAGATCTCTCTGATCGTATTTTAAGGCACGTCTCGGATGCCTTTGTTGAAGATCCTCTTCGTGTGCTGCGTGTGGCTCGCTTCGCCGCCAAACTCCACCATCTCAACTTTACGGTTGCACCAGAAACCATGGTGATGATGAGTGAGATAGTGCAATCTGGTGAACTGGCACACCTCACTGCCGAACGAGTTTGGCAGGAGTGGCATAAATCTCTTAGTACTCCGCACCCTGAAGTGTTCCTTTCTATACTGAAAGAGTGTGGCGCATTAGCTGTTGTGTTGCCTGAAATTGACGCTCTATTTGGTGTGCCTCAACCTGAAAAATGGCACCCTGAGATCGACACGGGCATTCACACTCTGATGGTGGCTCAACAAGCAGCACTCTTAAGCCAGTCATTGCCAGTACGCTTTGCCGCTCAAGTACATGATTTAGGTAAAGGCGTCACGCCAGAAAGCGAGTGGCCAAGCCACAAAATGCATTGCCATACAGGCTTAAAAATCATTAAGAAGCTGTGTGAAAGAGTCAGAGTGCCCAATGAATTCAGAGACCTCGCACTGTTAGTGTGCGAACAGCATTCCAATATCCACCGTGCAGGCGAGCTAAAGCCAACCACCTTCCTCAAGGTTCTCAACAAATTCGATGTTTGGCGTAAGCCAGATAGACTCGACGATATACTGCTTTGCTGCCAGGCCGATCACGCAGGCCGAAAAGGATTAGAAGATCAGCCTTACCTTCAGAAAGCGCGTTTTGAAGTGGCTTACCAAGCAGCGCTTCAAGTCGAAGTGAAATCGATTATTGCCGATGGTTTTCAAGGTAAATATATTCGAGAAGAACAAGAAAAACGCAGAGCGGTCGCAATTGAAAGGGCCCTATCTGAACTCGCTGATAATTAAGCATTAGAAGATTGATAAACACGTATCAAAAAACCCGCTATTAGGCTAACACTGATCATTTAAGCATTTTCCTGATCAGTTGAACGATCCTACAGATG
>NZ_JBFSPI010000108.1:0-15890 GCF_041464685.1 Vibrio sp. 10N.237.312.B06 | reverse complement strand
AAGCAACCAGCTTACCAAGACCTAGCGTACCCGCTAGAGAACATGCTTCGTGAGAGATACCTTCCATCAGACAGCCATCACCCATGAATGCATAAGTGTAGTGGTCTACGATGTCGTGGCCTTCTTTGTTGAACTGTGCCGCAAGTGCTTTCTCAGCCATCGCCATACCAACAGCGTTGGTGATGCCTTGACCTAGAGGACCTGTAGTCGTCTCGATACCTGGTGCGTAGCCGTACTCTGGGTGACCTGGAGTCTTAGAGTGCAGTTGACGGAAGTTCTTAAGATCTTCAATTGAAAGCTCGTAACCTGCTAGGTGAAGCAGAGAGTAGATCAGCATTGAGCCGTGGCCGTTAGACAGGATAAAACGGTCGCGGTCAGCCCATTCTGGGTTTGACGGGTTGTAGTTTAGGTGAGAGCGCCAAAGTACTTCAGCGATGTCAGCCATACCCATAGGTGCGCCAGGGTGACCAGAGTTTGCTTGTTGTACGCCGTCCATGCTTAGAGCACGAATAGCGTTAGCTAGATGTTTGCGGTTCATAATTGCTTCCAAAATTGATTCGAAATTAAAAATTCGTGGATAGATGTAAAAGAGGAACGAAATTCGTTCCTCTTATTTATTCGGTAGTGATTACAGCTTAGCTGCGATCATGTCTTCTAGTTTGCCTTGATCTACGGCGAAGTTGCGGATGCCTTCAGCTAGCTTCTCTACAGCCATTGGGTCTTGGTTGTGATCCCATAGGAACTCAGCGTGAGTCATTGCAGCAGGACGCTCTTTAGTACCGTTAGAGTCGATTAGCTTCTCTACTACTTCGCCTTCAGCTGCTTCTAGGTCAGCTAGAAGTTGAGGAGCGATAGTTAGACGGTCACAGCCAGCAAGTTCAAGGATCTCGCCGATGTTACGGAAGCTTGCGCCCATAACAACAGTCTTGTAACCGTGCTCTTTGTAGTAGTTGTAGATGTCTGAAACAGAGATTACGCCTGGATCTTCTGAAGCTTCGAAATCACGACCTTCTTTCGCTTTGTACCAGTCCATGATGCGACCAACGAAAGGAGAGATTAGGAATACGCCAGCTTCAGCACAAGCACGAGCTTGAGCGAAAGAGAATAGAAGCGTTAGGTTACAGTTGATGCCTTCTTTCTCTAGGATTTCAGCAGCACGGATGCCTTCCCAAGTAGAAGCCAGTTTGATAAGGATGCGGTCGTTAGTGGTGCCAGCGTCGTTGTACATTTTGATAAGTTGACGAGCTTTAGCAACGCTGCCTTCCATATCGTAAGAAAGACGAGCATCTACTTCAGTAGAGATGCGGCCAGGTACAACGTTAAGGATTTCTTTACCGATGTTCACGTTAAGCATGTCACAAGTGTCTTGAACTTGTTGTGCTTTGTCGCCACTTTGCGCTTTAGCGTATTCGATAGAAGCATCGATTAGAGGTGCGTACTCAGCAATTTGAGCGGCTTTAAGAATTAGAGATGGGTTAGTTGTTGCATCTTCAGGAGTGTACTTGCTGATAGCTTCGATATCGCCAGTGTCAGCTACAACAGTTGTTAGTTTACGAAGTTGCTCTAATTTATTGCTCATTTTGATCATCCTATGTATCGCAGAACACCCCTTTAATGGGAGAGGTGTGGGCATTTGCAAGCGAACTAATGAAGTTCCTCATGGTTGTACCAGTGAGTCAAACTTACATTAATTTAAATTTTTCTTCGAACGAACATTTGCACAGAACATTTGATCGCTCGATGAGTAAATGATGTAGCCATATTTATCCGATCTAGCCCCAAAGTCAACGGTAAATAGTGCTGTATGGTGACTTCAGTCAAATATATTTCGCTCTAGTAATCATGGGGTATGCAAGCAAACGTTTAACGAACAAAGTGAGGTGAATTAATCAACACCAAAACTATGGTTATGATGCTGAGCAAATGCTCCTTGATGTTACATATGTTCGGGGTGTAAGCTTGTGTATCACTTACTGAGCTCTCCTTTATTAGGAAGTGCAGCAGGTAAAATAATTGTTAAATATTGGTTGAGTGGTATATGAGTAACAATATCCAAGATGTTTCCGAAGAAAACACTGATCTCCTAACCGAAGTCGCCGTTGCCTACTATCAAGATGGTGCGACTCAAGAAGAGATCTCTAAAAAATTCTCTATCTCTCGTGCAAAGGTTGGTCGAATGCTCAAACAAGCCCGCGATGAAGGGATTGTCGAGATCACCGTGAAATACCACCCAGTATTCAGCGCGAAGATCGAACAACGTTTGATCGAACGATTTGGTGTTAAGCGTGCACTGGTTGCATTAGACCAACCGAATGAAGAGAAGCAGCGGTTACAGGTTGCGGGCTTGGTGTCGAACTACTTAACGAGCACCCTAAAAAACGGCATGGTAGTCACGGTTGGCCAAGGTCGAAACGTATCGTCGGTTGCTCACCATACTGGCGTAATTACCCCACGTGACTGTAAATTCGTATGTGGTATCGGCGGCATTCACCCAAGAGGCGGTATGTTTAATGCCGACCATATATGTAGACAACTCGCCAAGAAATACGGTGGATCTTCTGAAACCTTGTATGCGCCTGCTTATGCAGAGAACAAAGCACAAAAATCCGCGTTCATGGAAAACAGTACTGTTAAGCAAACACTCGATCTAGCTCGTAAGGCAGATGTTGCATTAGTGGGTATTGGTGACATGAGTGAAAACAGCTATATGGTCGACCTAGGTTGGTTTACGGCGGGAGAGGTCGTTCAATCTCGTTTACTACAAGGCGTGGTGGGTGACTTTGCGGGCTATGACTTTTTCGACGTACATGGTAAAGCGGCAAACACAGTAATGAGTGACCGAGTCATCGGCTTAGGCTTGGAAGAGTTCCGTCCTATCGCTGAAGTAATCGCCATCGCTGCCGAGAACAGTAAGCCATTAGCTCTCTTAGGTGCACTAAGAACAGGTGTGGTTGATGTTATTGCGACTAGTGTAAGTAATGCTTTAACGGTGCTTAACTTGGATGAGCAGATGAAACATGCTGAGTTAGATGATTAGCAAAATATAAACCTGGGGAGCCCGTTTGGGCTCCCTTTTGCTCTCTCTAAAGAATAGGTTCTGACTCTTTACTCGTGATTTTGGGGAGCGAGGAGAGATACGTGCACAGTTCATCATAAGGAATAGGACGAGAGAAGTAGTAACCTTGCATCAAGTCACATCCACATGCTTTTAGAATCGCGAAGTGTTCGTTTGATTCTACGCCTTCTGCCAACACCACCATACCGAAGTTTTTACCGATAGCGATGATGTTCTGGACCATTGTTAGTGACTGTTGATCGACTGCTATGTTTTCAATGAAACTCTTATCAATCTTAAGTTCGTCGATAGGGAGTGCTTTTAACATGCTCAATGACGAGTAGCCCGTACCGAAGTCATCTAGAGAGATCTTAATATCGTTTTCTTTGAGGGCTTCAAACAGTGGTTTCACTATAGCCACATCTTCAATGAACAAGCTTTCAGTAATCTCGAGCGTTAAACAGTTTGGTGAGAACTGATATTTCTCAAGCGTAGCGAATAGGTGTTCTGAGAACGACTTATGTGAAAACTGACGTACGGATATATTGATCGAAAGACCGATCTTTTGTTCTATCGTTCGGTGTAAATGAGCGATCTGCATAACGCTGGATTCAATAATAAAGGTGCCGAGTTTTTGCATTAAACCTGTGCTTTCAGCAATAGGAATAAATACGTCTGGCGGGACAAAACCCAGTTCATCATCTACCCAACGCACAAGCGCTTCTACACCGTGAGTACTTTCATCGGCACGAACCAATGGTTGAAAAACCATAAATAAAGCTTGTTTATCGATAGCGATACGAAGCCTTTGTTCTACTCTCATTTTGTAGAGGTGGGCGTCTTGCATCTCAGTCGTAAAAATACTGTATGAGTTTTGCTGCTGTTTCGCTTTGTACATCGAAATATCGGCAGAGCGTAACAGGCTATTTAAATCTCTTCCGTGGTCTGGGAAGCGCGCAATACCTACACTGCAACTCAACAAAAATTGAGCGCTTTCAACTTCATAAGGTTGAGAAAGTACTTCAATAATTCGTTCTGATAGTCGCTTAATTTCAGATTCACTACTCAAGGGTGTTAAAAACAAGAACTCATCACTGGATTCTCGTACCAATAGGCTGACTCTGGAGCGGAACCGCATCAAACGTAATGCAATTTGTTTGAGCACCTTGTCTCCGAAGTCATGTCCATGGGTATCATTAACACATTTGAAGTTATCGATGTCGATAAACAGCATTGAGAATGGGTCTGACTCATCTTCAATCCACTTGCCAATGTTGTTACGCATATAGGAGCGGTTGGGGAGAGAGGTTAATGGATCGTGATTGGCTTGGTAAATCAATTGGCTGCGAGTTCGTTGCTCGTTCTTCGCAATCGATTTTACTAAAAAATAGAAACCAAACTGAAGAACAACAAAAACAAAGAAAAGAGTACCGAACTCTTTTGCGAATATACCATCAACGTGTTCTAGGTCTGTACGGCCGACAACCCAAAGCTTGTAGTCTGGAATGTATTTAGCGCTAACGAGCGATGGGAAAGCGCTATCATCGATACAGAAAGAATATGTGTATTTTCCTGTTTTCGCTTCTTTGACGCTGACAGTCACTTGCTCAGAAAAGCTTTTGGTAATGCGATCCATTAGATCGTTATCAACTGGTTTTAAATAAGCGTCTAGCGACTCGATATCGCTAGAAAAAAACTGACGATAGTTGTCGGTTCTAAGTAGAGTTAACGTGTTGTAATTGCCTGCGTGCGCATTGTTTTCAAACAATATTGTGCTGTCTAAGCGTAAACCTGCGGTCATGACTGCATCAACGTTCTTGCCATCGAGAGAAATGGATTTTCTTAATGGGATCACGAGGCTGTTAAGAGAATCATGGAAATAGGTGCGCCCTAAAACCATTTTATTACTCGATATAGCCTCTAGAAATGAGTCTCTGGTGTACGGGAGATCCAGTAAATTAAATTGATCAGACAGTTGTAGGTTTGAGCTGATTGATAGGTAATCCCCTTGAGGATTTAGTAACCCGAAAGCGGCTATTGCAGGATGAGTATCAAGCAGTTTATCTAATATTGGTCGAATTTGAATCGAAGCCGTGCGGGTAAAGTCGGACTGCTGAGCAAGTTGATGCCCAACCACTTCAAGCAGTGCTTCTTGGCTAGTTAATAGAGAGTTTACTGAGCTAGAGAAGATCTCAACTTGGATATGCTGTTGCTTAGTAAAGTCATCTCTGTTTGATTGCCACTTGGTTATGCCAAAGGCGCTGAAAAGTATCAGGGTAAGCAGCACGATCATAGCGTACAGCGACCAGATATTTTTCTTAAATAGAGCCATGAGATGCCTTTTGTTGGTGACTACTTTTAACAGACTGCAAGTGACAACGTTTATATCGCCAGTGTGATTAATACAACGAGGCATAAAACATCAGAGATGAATATATCAATGATTAAATAGTGTAACGGCTACGAACAGAGATTCTTGAATGAAATATTAACACTCATAAACGTGCTGACAATTAACCCATGATTAATCACAGTTTTTGTTAGCAATCGGATGGCTCTACACATAGGTAGTGTTAACTCTGTCACTACCTAGGTGTCTTCAAGTGACTACGTCTTCAAGTTACAACCGTGTTAAACGCTTGAGTTAATAAGTGCCTAGCTGATTGAGCAATAAGATGCTTAAGTGTCATGGGCTTCAGCCATAACCTTTAGTAAGCTCCGTATGCATGCGCAGTATATTCTAACAGTATCATTAAGCGAAGCTGAATTACTTTTTAGTTACGGCAATAGGTAGTTTTTCATTTGCGCCCCATTCAGTCCATGAGCCATCGTAAACGCCCATATCACTTGAATAACCAGCCAGTTTAGCGGCTAATAAAATGATGCAAGCCGTCACACCTGAGCCACAGCTAAAGAACATAGGTTGAGAGGGGGGTAAGTTTAGGGTCGAGAAAATGTCAACTAACTCTTCTTGAGGTTTCAATTTACCTGCATTTAAGACTTGTGCGAACGGCAAGCAAACTGAGTTTGGGATGTGGCCACTACGTAAGCCTTCACGTGGTTCAGGAACTTCTGAATCGAAGCGAGCTTGAGAACGCGCATCTACAATGTTCGCGTTCTTGTTATCGGAATAGCTTTCAATTTGTTGAGCATTAACAAAATAGTTGTCTTGAATACTCCCATCAAAATTCCCGGCTTGAACTTCTGTTTTATAGTTAGTGTCTGTTACGTAGCCTGCATCTATCCATGCTGGTAAACCGCCATCTAAGATATAAACGTTGTTATGTCCCATTGCCATAAACATCCACCATGCGCGAGGCGAGGCAAAAGTTCCTGAGTTATCGTAAACCACTATCGTACTGTCTTGATTGATACCAATTTCTTGTGCGCGTGTATTGAAGTGTTTTTCGGTCGGGAACATGTGAGGGAGTAGAGTGTGCTTGTTACAAAAGTCTTTGTCGTAATCGAAACGAATCGCACTAGGTATCATTTGTCCTTTGATCTTTTCTGACTCACTTGGGATCTGAAATTCGATACTGGCGTCGAGGATTACAATGTTGTCTTCTTCTAGCAAACGTTGTTGAAGTTGTTCTGGTGAAATGAGTGGCTGATTCATTCTTCTTATATCCATTCTTGTTGTTATATCGGCGACTAAGGCGCAGCCCGGCAGTGGATGAACTGATAGCTGCTTTGTCCGGTTATTTGATTGTTTAATGTATCAAGCACGACCACAGAATCAAGAGGGCAGTCTATTGTTGGTGGAATGGAAACGCGAAATATTTCGTTGTCTTGAGTTTCAACCGTGAGGTAGCGCCTATGTCCGTCTAGGGATTGAGTGAGCGTATTGAAGATGACTCTGGCTTCAATGCGTTCTCCGGTAGAAGATGTCATCGGGAAATAGGTGAGAAATAAAAGTAGCCCAATACCAATCGATAATATAACGAATCCTATTTTCAACTGTTTCATAAAGTAAGCCTTTGAAAGTCATCTTTAAAAGATAAGACAGGCTTTCGATAAAGTGAACATAACCAGTACTGAAAATTGAAATTGCGCCCAAATAAAAAGGTGAGCCTCATTGCTCACCTTTATGTATTGTTATTCGACTTTCGACTTTCGACTTTCAACTTCGAGACTGCTGACTAACTCCAACTAAATTTAGCTATTGTTAAACTGAACTCAGCGCTTTTCATTCCTTTACGTTTACCAAGTGATTTGTGATCCGTCACTTGCAACGACTTGTTGCAGCGGCGCTTGACCATCATAAAACCAGATCTCAATTAACAGAATATCTTCGCTTAGCGGCGCCGAAAAGTTGGACGTAAATGTACCGTTGTCTAAAGGGCCTCCAATGACCTTACTTGAATAATCAGGCTTGTAAGTTAAGTCTGTCCTTGTGGTAAATCGACTATATACGGATACGAACGAACGATCGGTTGAGATGTGGCTGATATCAATATTGAGGTCGAATTGATCTACAGAGTTATAATCGAAACCATCAGGTATTACGAGCTCATCCATTTTGTACGCTTGCGGGCCGTTGGAGATAACCGCATTAACTGGTGTCGGTGCCGGATTTATAGCGACGGTGACTGGTGATGAGACCACTGATGGTGATGTAACGGGCGCTGATACCACAGGTGCTGACGCTGCTGGTGTTTGTGTCGCTGGTGTTTGTGTCGCTGGTGTTGACGTCACTGGTGATGTCACCGCAGGTGTTGAAGGCGATGGGCTTGACGTTGATGAGCCACCATCGCCGCCTCCGCCCCCACAACCTAACAACGTTAGTGGTGCAATGAGTAATGTAATACGTATGGATTTCGACAACCCCCAACATTGCGACTGCGCCGTACTCTTTTTATGTTCAGTATTGGATTGGTTAGGTAACAGAGCGCTGTTCGAATTTTGGCGACCGTTTGTTACTGTCTGTTTAATTGGCATATTCATAATCATTCTCCTAAGGCAAGTAACATTGGTCAGCGGCAGGTGTTTGGAACCAATGGGTGGATTGAGTACCACCGGATTCAGCAAAGTTCGCAAAGTTTGGATAGGCGGTGACGATATCTACATATTCCAGTGGCCATTGCCATTCCGTGTCTGAAGTAATCAGCAGTGCCCAAGGGTGGTTGTCTGCGGTTTTGAAATATTTGCCTGTTGATGGATTGCTGTCATCAACGCCTAGTCCTGTTTCAAAGAGATTAGCGGTATCAAATGCCTCGGTTGGAGCTTGGTCTGGCAAATGCACCTCCCAGCTGCGCCCTGGATGTAGAGGTAGGTTTTCACCATGATAATACCCAGGCGTTGCGAAGATGAACGGGTCGTAAGGCATGTCAGTCCAACTGTCAGTACTCACTCCATCGCCAGCTAAAGTAATCCCGATTTGGAAAGCGAATTGCTCATCTTCTTTACAAGAGCTGATGGTGCGGTAGAAGGTACAACTAGTACTGATTTTCTCTGTAAGGTCGTTAGCAATAACAAAGATTGCCTCGCTACGTCCTTGCTCCAAGTCTAAATCAGTGAACACACCATTGTGCTTCATGTAAGAACTTCCGCTACTCACTAAGCTTGGGTCTAGATTAGGAAGTCGAACCGCAAAACCATTTCTGTACGAAGCACCTACTGCAGCAAAACGTCCATCGATGGTGGATTTAACCACTTTTCCGTCTTTTAAGATCTCTGTGATGCGATACATAATCACAGCATCATTCATGTCGTAATCAGCTTTATAAGGCCAGTTATCTTCATACGCCAAGGTTGCGTAACCAGAAGCACTTGGGAAGTAACGGGCTGTAGCGCCGTCGTTAAGAACATCAACTTGAATATCAACTACCTCACCAGATGTCGAACCACCAAAGTAGCTCAGGTTGGTTTGTTGGCTGAATCTGAAGCGAGCCCAAGTAGTCCCCGTTAGTGCGTTGATATCGACATTTAGGAACAGATCGTTTTCACCAGCATCCAGTTGGTAGTCGGTAAATACTTGCTCGTTAGCACCATCGAAGCTGCCATCTTGGTTCCAGTCAATCCACGCCGAAAGGTAACCGGTTGTTGAAGCTTCAATCACCACTTTTGAATCAAGCCCGGCTTCAAGCGCCGTAACAAAACCGATACCACCGTTTGCCCACTCGTCATCAATGCCAACACTTTCATCCGATTGTGGAGTTACGTAGCCATCAAGGTCGGCATCGGGTGCATCAGTGCCTAACCAAGTCACACCATCAAGTTCATGTCGAGGACCATTGCTGGCGAGTAGGGTTAGGTAGCTGTCTGGCGCATCACCAAAGTCGATGTTGGAATCTTCATCCACAACTGGCGCATTCGCACAACGAGCGCCATCATTTTGATTAGAAGAAGGCCCATTCGATACAAATTCAACGGCTGGAACAATTCCTGCTGCGATATTGCTCGCGTTGTCTGGAGACAGATTGATACGGTAGATTTTCCCGTCTTGATTTCGAGATACGTAGTAATAGCCGTTTACATCAAAATAACCCGCTCCGAATGTACCTAACTCACCAGTATCACCGATGTAAGTTTCGGCACCGGTTGTAGGATTGAAGCTGTATAAGCCTCCGGAGTTATTATCGATACCATATAAAGAACCATCACTTGGGTGGAAAGCGAAATCAGTCAGTTTTACGGTTGCCGGGCTACCAGCTATTTTGTTAACTGTAACAGTCGCGTTTGGGTCGGCGTCTAACGGCGAACAAGCCTTTTCCTGTACGGTAAAGGTAATACACATGGTCATAGACATCGCCGACATAGAAAGTGTGATCGGTTGGTAATCCACTGGTATTGATCACTTCTGCTTGGAAATCCTGTCCAAGGCGCACCAAGCGTTTGTTGGTAGTGTCATAGCCATAAATATATCTGTCTTGAAAGTCGAAACCAACACCATTGATATTGGCGTTCATGCCCGTATCGTCTTCTAACAGGGTGGTTGAGCCTGTCACTAGGTTCACGCCCCAAACTTGTACGGGTGTCGATTGGAATAGGTAAGCCTGGCTCGGACAGGTATCGAATGGCGCTGCGTTGGCGACCAAAGGCGCACTTAATAGCAAACTTAACGTTGTAATTCTCATATCTACATCCTTGTCATAGAAGGTCTAGATACTTTTACAAGTTACGTGCCATTTTTAAGTTGTTGATTTTTTTATTGTTTACATTCTAAATCGCCGAGATGTGCAATATATTCTCAAAATGAGAATTCAAATGAAACTAATCTTTTATAGATCACTTCAAATTGATAAATCGATTTGAGAAGCTGATGTTGAGACCTAAAAAAGCCCTGACTTTTAGTCAAGGCTTAGGTTGTCGATTAGAGGGGGATATGACTTAGTCTACCCACATACCGAGCAATTAGGCATCTTCATTAAATTCATTTCACGCCAGCTGTGGGACTTGGCATCGAGAATTAAAAGTTTGCCTTGCTTTGGTTGTCCAAACTTAGCAATAACCTTGATAGCTTCCAAAGCCTGAGCTGCGCCTACCATGCCAACAACAGGCGCCATCACACCGGCTTCAACACAGCTTAGTGCAGCGTTGCCGAATAGTGCACTTAAGCACTGATAACACGGCGCGTCGGCGTCTTGATAAGTGAACACACTAATCTGACCTTCCATACGAATTGCAGCACCAGAAACAAGTGGTGTTTTCGATGCATAGCATAAGCGATTGAGTTGATTGCGTGTTTCCACGTTGTCACTGGCATCAAGAACTAACGAGTGCGCTTCAATTAACTTTGCAAGCGCTTGATCATCAAGCCTGTGGTCGACGGTTTCAATCGTCAGATGAGGGTTCAATACCTGCAGCGACTCAGCTGCCGAATCGACTTTCTTCTTGCCAATATCAGCATCGGCGTGAAGGACTTGTCGCTGTAAGTTTGAAAGCTCGACAATATCATCATCGATCAGTGTTAGCTTACCAATACCCGCAGTCGCAAGGTATTGGGCAGAGGCACAACCTAAACCTCCAGCTCCTAAGACTAAGATTGAGCTCTGCTTTAGCGCTTCTTGGCCTTCAAAATCAAACTGCTTAAGAATGATTTGACGGTTGTAGCGAAGCATCTCTGCGTCAGACAGTATTTCCATCAGTAAGCCTCGTTAGTAAAGCGTCGAGTTAAACAGTTGGATCTGAACCGTTTCACCGACTTCAACACGGCCGCGTTCGCGCTCTAGTACCACAAAGCAGTTTGCTAAACTCATTGAGCGGAAAGCGCCAGAGCTTTGGTTACCCGTTGTTTCTACCACAAATTGACCGTTTTCAATCGAGTAAATGCCACGCTGGTAATCAGTACGGCCTGGGCCTTTTTTGAATGCAGACTTGGTGATAGCAGGAATAGATTCCGGAGCTGTCCACGCTGTGTGACCAGCCAATTTAGCAAGCATAGGTTGAACCAAAACATACATGGTCATCATCGCCGATACTGGGTTACCCGGTAGGCCGCAGAACCACGCGTTATCCAACTCACCAAATGCGAACGGTTTACCGGGTTTGATAGCTAGCTTCCAAAAACCGATTTGCCCCAGTTCTTCAAGAATGTCTTTCGTGTAATCAGCTTCGCCAACGCTTACGCCGCCAGAAGTCACAACCACGTCTGCTATTTGCTGTGCTTTCTCGAAGGTCTCTTTAAGCGTTGCAGGGCAATCCGGGATGATGCCTAGGTCTATAGCTTCACAACCAAACGCTTCAATCAGCGGTTTAATGCCGTAGCGGTTGCTGTCGTAGATCTGACCGTCTTCAAGCGGTTGACCTAATGGCTTTAGCTCATCGCCGGTAGAGAAGAATGCGACTTTAGGCTTCTGTAACACAGTCACGTGGCTCACACCCAGCGAAGCAATCATTGGAATGTCACGAGGTGTTAAACGTTCACCGCGGCTAAGAACGATATCACCTTGTTTGATGTCATCACCAGTAGGGCGAATGTTATTGTTCAGCTTGATGTCGTCTTGTTGAATCTCAATACCAGCCTCAGTTTCGGCCGTATTTTCTTGCATGATTACGGCGTCACAACCCTCAGGGATCTTTGCGCCAGTCATAATGCGAATACAGGTGTTGCTTGGCCATTCACCTTCGAACGGTTGGCCTGCAAAAGATTTGCCTGCTAATGGTAGTACTTTACCGTTCTCTAGGTCTGCTAAGCGCAGTGCATAGCCATCCATTGCTGAGTTATCAAAAGGAGGTACGAAAATAGGGGAAAGAATATCTTCAGCAAGGACATAACCTAATGCTTCAGCAAGAGGTAGAGATAAAGTCGTTTGGATTGGTTTGATTGGTGATAGCAGCTTATCTAGTGCTTCTTCAATTGGCATTAAGCCCGGAGCGTCGCAACAGCCCATAATTGAAATCCTTTGGTCGTTATTATTTTGATTTAGTGGTTGGCAATAGTGGCTCCATAATTATCAAATCACAGATGTTCGCCAACGAAATTGCAGCCACTTTAGCATAGTTTAAGCCCCGTAAATAATGACCTCCCTTAAAATATGGGTGTATTTAATCAAAATTCCGAGTATCCTTGTTTGCCATCCAGAAGGGGTATTAAAAGAGGAAGTTCAATGTCAGGTCTTAGCGAATCAGCGAAGTTGGTTAAAGATGCGCTAGCAAGCCGCGGATTAGAGACACCAATGCGTCCTAATCAGGTTAGCCGAGAAGAGAAAAAGGAACGAATCGAACACCATATGCGTGAGATTCTCACTCTCCTTGAACTTGATCTTGCAGATGACAGTCTGGAAGAAACACCACAACGCATTGCGAAAATGTATGTGGATGAGATTTTCTCTGGTTTGGATTACGCCAATTTCCCTAAAATCACCGTGATCGAAAACAAGATGGGTGTTCGTGAGATGGTACGAGTAAAAGACATTACCGTAACCAGCACATGCGAGCATCACTTAGTAACCATTGATGGTAAAACCGCAGTGGCTTACATTCCGCAAGGTAAGATCATTGGTCTTTCGAAGATCAACCGAATCGTTCGTTTCTTTGCTCAACGCCCACAAGTTCAAGAACGTATGACGCAGCAAATCCTTGTAGCATTACAAACGCTACTAGAAACGGATGATGTTGCTGTAACTATGGATGCGGTTCACTACTGCGTAAAATCTCGTGGTGTAATGGACGCAACCAGCGAAACGACGACAACCGCATTGGGTGGTATCTTCAGATCAAACCCAGCAACGCGCCATGAGTTCTTACACGGCCTGCGTTAATACGTTTCGTTATTTGATAAGCTCGATTTAGCCTTAGAAAATCGACAACCAAGATTCTAAGCCTCGCACTCTGCGGGGCTTTTTTGTGCTTGCAATGAAGTAAACAGCAATGACTGCGAATGTCGTCATTCTCTAAAGCGAGGAACGAGTGTAATAGGGAATCTGTTTGTCTGTGTAGTTTCTGACTTGGTATGAGATCCCCAACTCAGTCGTTCCTCCTTCTCGGGGATGACGGGCAAGATTGATGACGTTGATTAGGAAATGGTCACGCTTTAACTCGAAAGAGCTGTCGTCATTCCCTAAAGTGAGGAACGAGCGTAATAGGGAATCTCTGGCGGCTAAGCAGAATAAGTGCGCTCTATAAAAATATAGAGCGTATCTAGAGTCAGTCGCTGGTGGGAATGCTTAAGAAAGATTAAACAAACGTTTAAAGTAATGAACAAAACTGGACGGCTTATTCTCAGCTTGATAGAGGTTCAAACCATCATAAAAACTTGCCATGAACTCTACGCGAATCTCATCATCGGTGTTTTTTGATACGCGAGATAGCAACGAAGCGGCTACTGCTGCGTGATCATTAGCAAGGCTGTAATCCATTCCTAGTCGTCCCTGAACGAACAACCACAAATGAGTGATTAACTGTAACTGCTGAGCGTTAGAGTTTTGAAACTTGTCGCTGTGCTCAGTGCCCACTGTAGTATCGAATACATTTTGCATTGCCTCATTCGCTTCTTTATTACTTTCAAAGCGATAGCTTGCATCGATATGTACCTTGGTTAACAGGCCGAGCAACGTCTGACGTGCAGAGTTGTCCGGCTTGTTCTCGCAAGCGTGTCTAAACAGAGCATGGTTTTCATCAATAAATGACTTTAACTCTTTTTCATAGCCAGTCGTCAGCGCTTTGACTGAATCGAGACCCGCGAGCTGCAAACACGCTTCGAGCTTAGTTTGGCGCTGAGGTTCAGTCTGAGTTTGGATCTCAGTCATTACTCTGTAGCTCTTCCCACGTTACTTCTGCAGATTGCGTGTCGCTGTTTACGAACGCAGAGTTACCCGACAGCATTACTGATAGGTCCATCGTACGTTGTGTCATCGCTGCTAGCTGCTCAATACCATCGTTGTCTAGACGAACGATCTGAGCTTTCAGGTAACCAAATTTACCTTTGTTCTGCTCCCACCAAACGTTCGACTTAGTGTTGAAGCTGAACACGCTCACAGACTTAGATAAGCGAGTCGCCTTCTTAACGCGTTCTGGATCGGGTTCGCCAACATCAATCCACTCTAAGATTTGGTCATCTAACGACTTCTGCCATAAATCGGGTTCTTCAATGCTAGACAACCCTTTAGTGAACTCAAGTTCAGGAGATGCATTGATACAGAAAGCAATGATACGAGCCATCATGCGCTGTTCTGTTTCAGAAGGGTGTTGTGCAACCGTTAGATTAAAAGAGTCGTAATAGTCGCGATTCATATCGGTTAAAGAGATGCGAAACTTAAAGATTGTTGGTTTGAGAGCCATTGATAGGGTGTCTTAGATAGAAATAGTGAGGGGATGTTACCTTAAATCTCTGAATAGCGTGTAAAAAAATAGCCAGCAGAGGCTGGCTATTTTTAGAAAGATGTTTACCACTCTGTTCGCTTCTGTTTCTTTACGAATCGAAACAGTGCTCAGTGTGACTTTAGCGGCATTTATTCTGGCTGTGATTGCTGTGAGCTTAATTCTCAAATATTGCTTAGAGAGCTAAAATATTGAAAATTAAACGCAGCGTCTAACACATGTCTAATATTCAAAGGCTTAGCATCATATCCACCACCGTAATGGCGTGTTATAGTTCTTAGCGGTTTGCAGTTTATCGCAGGTAGTCATATACAATACCGATCTTAAACTGCGGCTATAGTTTGTTATGCGATGACTTCGTTACTAGGGTAATACGCTTTAATGTGCGCTTTAGTCTCTTTAAGGAGACTGGGTTGTGAGTTTGTGGAGACAGGCTATTGCTAAGTCCATTTTCTGTTGGAATGATAAAACCATGAGAAACAATTGGTTAAGTGAATCTCATCACGTCATCGGTGACGATGTCACAGAGATTTCGAATGTTAAGTCTGTAAAAGCCACTTCTAAAATAGGCGATATGTGCGCTGTACCTGTGTACAACGTTTATGCGTCTTGTGGGTTTGGTGCTCAAAACGATACCGAGTACCAACTTAGAACCGAATTCCTACCTTGCTTATGGTTAAAACGTTTCGGCCTGACAGAAGAAGATGCTCGTATCATCATTTGCCACGGCGACTCAATGGAAGACACTTTGAGCGACGGAGATGAAGTATTAGTCGATACCCGAGAACTCGATCACCCAGTAAAGCATGGTGTTTATGTTGTTCGCATTGGTAAGCACGTTTACATAAAGCGCCTGAAATACGACATCATGGCTGAGGGCTATAACGTCATCTCAGACAACAAAGAAGAATATGATTCGTTTATCGTGAATGAGGAGAAACTCGACGAGTTCGCGGTAATCGGGAAAGTTATTACCACCGTCATGAAGGCGGTGATTTAGAAAAGCAAAGGCGACCTCAGGGTCTAATGCCGTTCACTTAAGAGTGAACGGCATTTTTGTTCTTAGCATACCGTT
>NZ_JBFSPI010000107.1:0-15982 GCF_041464685.1 Vibrio sp. 10N.237.312.B06 | reverse complement strand
ATAACTCTTTACCATGCTGTTCAAAAAACACTCACGAAAGATCAACACGCCCTAACTTTGCATCAACAGTCGCAAACTTTAATGTAACGATGTAATTTTTCCGTAACAATAAGATGTCATGATTGTCCTATCTCATCAATTATTCCCAATTGATGAACCTAATCTGGATATTTCATGACTTTAAACCGCCTTAATTGGGTCGGTGTGAGTCTGGCGATTACGTTGTTTATTCTGTTTTGAGTATCTTACGCTATGCCTCACTGACCACCTTAATGATAACGCTATGCCTTCCCTGTTGAGATAACCACTCTATCAACATAGAAGCATAGCGTTTTTCTATTTTGGCTCTTTTTATTTGAGATAACCAAGTTAGATCTTGAAGTTACCAGCATCTCCCCCCATATTTGCAACGTACCCACAAAACACACCTCAAGGAACGTAAATGCAATCTTCGCATATTGTTGAACTTAATGAGCAGAACTTTCGTCAAGTATTAGAAACCTCAATGCAGACGCCTGTACTCATCCACTTTTGGGCACCAATGAGCCAAGAAAGTGCTCAGGTGATCCCTGAACTGCAAACATTAACTCAGCAATACAACGGCGCTTTTACTTTAGCTCTGTTGAATTGTGAACAAGAGCAGGCAATTGCTAGCCAATTTGGCGTACAAGCACTCCCTACTATTGCACTGTTTGTTAACGGTCAGCCTGTTGATGGTTTGGGTGGCCCACAAAGCATAGAAGCGATTGTTGAAATGTTAGGAAAACACCTTCCTAGCCAAGACGAGCTCGCACTGCGTCAGGCTCTCGAGCAAATGCAAGCAGGCGAGCACGCACAAGCGCTCGCAGCAATGCAACAATTGCCAATAGATCTGACGAGCAAAGGCGAGGTAAAACTGGCAATCGCAGAATGTTTACTAGAAACGCAACAGTTTGATCTAGCTGAAATTCAGCTAGCCACCATTCCTCTAGAGTACCAAGATAATTACTATAAAGGCTTAGTCGCAAAGCTTGAGCTTCACAAGCAAGCAGCAGACAGCCCTGAAATACAAGCATTAGAAACCGCTCTTCAGCAAGACCCATATGACGCAAAGACAGCATCTGAATTAGCATTGCAATATCACCAAGTGAATCGCAACGAAGAAGCGATGGAACTGTTGTGGTCTTTCCTTGCAAAAGATCTAAATGCTTGCAATGGCGATATGAAAAAAGAGTTCATGGATATCTTAAGTGCGCTTGGACAAGGTAACCCAGTTGCCAGTAAGTACCGCCGACAGCTGTACTCTCTGCTCTACTAACTAAACCCTAAAAGTACTAAAGATAAGCATCGTATATCTCATCGAAAATTGACAATTCAATCAATTAGTTTATCGAATAATAGAATGTAAAATGGGCCATAAAATCAATATTTTATGGCCCATTTCTCATTTATAAATTTGCTCAGAATTTAAATATGAGCCAGTATCAATACTGAACTATCAAAAACTTAAACTTGCAAAGGATTTCGTATGGCTATTGATACATTGATTACTATCGGCGTCTTTACTGCCGTCGCAATATTGTTTATTTTCGCCGGAGTAAAAACGGTTCCGCAAGGCAATAACTGGACCGTAGAACGCTTCGGCCGTTATACACAAACCCTCCAACCAGGTCTGAACCTGATCATTCCATTTATCGATAAAATCGGACAACGCATCAGTATGATGGAACGTGTTCTCGACATCCCGGCACAAGAAGTCATCTCCAAAGATAATGCAAATGTGGTTATTGATGCGGTGTGTTTCGTTCAAGTGATCGACGCGCCTAAAGCGGCTTATGAGGTGAATGATCTTGAGCACGCGATTCGTAATTTAACTCTCACCAATATCCGTACTGTACTGGGCTCGATGGAACTGGATGAAATGCTCAGCCAGCGAGACATGATTAACACCAAATTATTGAATATCGTTGATGAAGCGACAAACCCTTGGGGTGTCAAAGTTACACGTATCGAAATCAAAGACGTACAGCCACCAGCAGACCTTACCGCTGCGATGAATGCTCAGATGAAAGCCGAGCGTAACAAACGTGCAGATATCCTAGAGGCAGAGGGTGTACGACAAGCTGAGATATTGAAAGCAGAAGGTCACAAGCAATCAGAAATCTTAAAAGCAGAAGGCCAAAAGCAAGCCGCGATACTTCAAGCTGAAGCTCGTGAACGGGCTGCCGAAGCTGAGGCTAAAGCGACAGAAATGGTATCAACGGCGATTGCTCAAGGTGACATGCAAGCAGTCAATTACTTTATTGCACAAGGTTACACTGACGCACTGAAGTCTATTGGCCAAGCAGAAAACGGTAAGATCATCATGCTACCGCTCGAAGCGACTGGACTAATGGGTTCTGTTGCGGGTATTGCAGAGATGTTTGCACATAAGAATGACAAGGGTAGTAAGGACTAACTTATGGTCGAATTACTCGAACAAGTAAACTACTGGCATTGGTTAGCGTTCGGTCTAGCATTGTTAGCGCTTGAGCTAATTGGAACCGCTGGTTACTTTTTATGGATAGGCATATCTGCCATGCTGGTCGGGGTCCTATTAGGCGCACTACCAATCGGTTGGCAGATGCAATGGCTATCCTTTGCGAGCTTCTCGCTTATCACCACTTGGCTGTGGTGGAGAAGACAGCTATCTAGTGACAAGCAATCTGACTCTACTCGAGACCTTAATCAGCGAGAGAAGCAACTGATTGGAAGAAAGACTCGCCTCTTAGAGCCGGTACAAAAAGGTAACTGCAGGATAAAGCTAGGGGATAGCTCATGGTCTGCGATGAGTACACATGATATTGATGCGGGAGAGGAAGTCGTGATTACTGCTGTCGATGGCATTGTTCTCACGATAAGCCCTACTAAACAATAATCAAGAAAACCCTCCTTCAAAGCCATAAGTAACCAACTTATGGCTTTTTCTCTACAAGTGAATCGATAATTGGGCAATGGCTATTTGAGTCACCAGGGCATTGTTCAACCCACTCCTTCAATGTCTTCTGAATGATCAATAAGTCTTCAATTTTTTTATTCACTTCTTCCAATTTACTTAGCGCTTTCGCTTTAACATCGGCACTTTCGCGACATGGGTTGTCGGCTAATTCAACAAGCGCACGACACTCATCAAGCGAAAAACCAGCGCTTCTCGCTTTCGCTACGATTCCGAGCTCCTTGATCTGTTTCTCACCATAAGACCGATAACCATTTTCAGAACGTAACGGGGCAGATATCACCCCTTTGTCTTCATACAAACGAATAGACTTAGGTGATAACTGCGTGAGGCTTGCAACTTCGCTTATGTTCATAATATTACTCAAGTAAATATCGCTTAAAAACTATTTAGAAACCTAAGACTATTATTCAAACATCTAGGAATGCTAACTACCGAAACAAAAACATTGAAGCAATATAATGTTCGAAAATAAAGTCTGCTGTTTATGGCTATTTTACATCAAATGATGAGAGTAGCTTAGATTTTCCAACAAACCCAAACACCAACTATCAACAAGTTACTGATTGAAATAGCAAAATAGGCATTGGTTATTTTTCATAGGAAATTTTTTGATTTTTTTGATTTTTGAGAAATACCTCACATACTAATGAATATCTCTTGTTTGAAGAGATTTTTAGTGAGGTGTCATTATGAAATGTTATCTAGCATTAATTTTTAGCTTAGTTTTAAGCTTCTCTGTATCCGCCCAAAATGTAGGAAGCACTGCATCTGGACCGATCATAAAATGTGACTTAGGAAGTAGTGTTGTAGAATATATGCCTATCGTTATATGCAAGCATAGTAATGGTAAGGTTCTACACTAACAAAAAAGGAGCCTAGGCTCCTTTCCTTTAAAACTCGATTAATTGTTTGATTATCGTTTTACGTTCTTCTTTGGAAGCTTTGTTAAACCAATATTCGAACATTTCAATCTCTTTGACATTATCACCTAAAGAATCAACAACACCATTTCGATTTGCTACAGACCAGTTAATAACAGAGTCTCTTTGTTCTGTTGGAATTTGTTCAAACCAATATTTTGACATCTCTTGAGCTTGGCTTACCGGCTCTTGTTGAAGCGCGGGAACTGCAACTACAGGTGCGGCTGCGACTACAGGTGCTGCTACCATCACTGGTTTAGCTGTTGCGTTTTTATCACCCGTATTTACGATTGCTTCGATGTAGCCAGCAGGAATAGAAAACGAAATGCTGTTCGCATTTGAAACCTGGACATCAAAAATTAGATCTTTAAAAGGTGCTTCGTTGAAGATTTCATTAGATACAGGAAATTTCACATACTGTGTTTGAGTACATATATCGCTGCATGTTTCAGCTGAAGCCGCATAAGGTTTTAATGGCACTTTACCTTCAGAACCTTGAACTAAGACAGAGCGATACTCGTTGTAATTTTTAAAGTACTGAAGCTCCATCGTTATGTATGAATCAGGTACCGTTACAGTACTGTTTGGGGTAACGTAATTTAGCTCTAAAGACGAGTTAACTAGCTGACCTTGTCTAACTTCAAGCACATCAGGAGACAACGACTCACCAACGACGATTTGGTAATTTTGCTTACTCTCTATTCTTTTAACGGAATCTGTAAAATCACTATTAGAATCTAATGTTGTACATCCAATTAAGAATAAAGGAATCGATGCTAAAACTATTTTTTTCATATTAACAACCTCGAGGGTTTCCCCATAATATTATTCGATGCCTTTTCTTTCTTAGGCTGGGCCAGAAATGAATATGCGCCGACTAACAAGTCAGCGCATCTCTTTACTTAAAGCATGGGTTCGATTAGAAGCCGTACTCTAAACCAATACGTGTAACGAACGTATCTGTTTGTGCGCCATCAGATTTGATATCGCGTTGAGCTAGACGGATGTAAGGAACAAAACCGTTATGAACGTACATTAGCTGACCTGAGATTACGCTATCTTCATCAGCGTTTTTAACACCGTCAGTTTCAGACTCTAGGTTAGCCGCGTAACCTAGCTTGAAGCCCCAAGGGCCGTTCCAGTATTGACCAATTACAGAGTATGAAGCCTGTTCAGACTTAGCACCGCCTTGAACATCTGACTCACCCGCTTTGTAGGCTGCAGAAATACCGAAACCTGCAGGAAGTGATGCCTCAAAACCAATCAAGTAACCGAATGTATCAGCAAGCTCTTGAGCAGTTGCAGCAGACTGGAAGTTACTACCAACGGCTACAGTATTACCGCCTTTGTCTTTACAGCCAGCAGCTGTCTCACAAATACCCCAAGCTGAAGCGCCTGCGGCTTTTGTTTCACGATCTGATTCAGATTCAACTGCAGCGTGGAAAGTAACCGTATCAGCTAAACGGTAGTGAGCCGCCGCGCCGTAGAAGTAGTTATCTTTAACACTAGAGTCACCACGACCTGTTGCTAGGTTGAATGTAAAACCATTCAAGTCAGCAGAGTCGTATCGAGCCATATCACCATGACGGTCACGGTTATATTTAACATCACCGCCCCAGTCCCATACTGCGCCCAAACCTGGGTTAGCATAAGGCCAGTCAATTACTTCATACATTGGCGTTAGCATACGACCAAAACGTACTTTACCCCAGTCACCTTGCAGGCCTAGGAACGTATCACGGTTACCTAGTGTTGCACCGTCACCGTTTTCACCAACGTAGCCAGATTCAATTTGCATGAATACGTTCACGTTATCGAACATGTCTTTACTTGCACGGAAACCAATACGAGATTCATTCTCGTAATCGTATCCCGTACCTGTATCAGTTTTTACGCCGTTTTTAGTTTTTTCTGAATCGTAGTTAACAACAGAGATTGCTGCTACACCGTAAGCCTGAACGTTAAAATCTGAGATAACACCAACTTGAGAAGATTCAGATGCGAATGCACCACTTGAAATCATCGCAACTGCAGCACCAAGTAAAGTACGTTTGAAAATTTTGTTTTCCATGGAATAAAACTCCTAAAAATGGATATAGCTGTTTGAATATTTCCCGCCTAAAGTTGGCCGCCGTAGAGAGAAATACCTTTTCTTGTTTGAGAATCCTGAAACACCGAATTCTCGATTTCCTTTCTGGTTATACACAATGTGCATCCATGCCAATAAGACTAACTTCACCCCAAAAAAGATCAATGAGAACTTAATTTTCATCTAAAAAAATATGAGTTGGTGCAAATTTATCATGTACTTAGTGATCCAGATCTACTAATTGAAAAAACCGAGGGACCAAAGAGTAAAAACATTAAAAAACAAAAACTTACTAACAAAGCAGCCTCTTAAAAATTGATATCACTCGCATTTAGTAAACAACTATAACAACATTTCATTAATGTTGAGCGTCATCACTGTCCTGATTTCATAGTTCGTATAGGAACAAATTTCTCAACAATTAAAAAGTGATTACTTTTATATCAGAAACGAAAAAGGCACTCCCTTGAAAGGAGTGCCTTTGAGCTTTTTTTATCTGTATTTACTTACGAAATAAGGGCTATTAGATCTTCTTCTGTTCTTATTTCGATACCTAAATCTTGTGCTTTAGTCAGTTTAGAACCAGCGGCTTCACCAGCAAATAAGATATCCGTTTTCTTAGACACGCTACCGGTTACTTTTGCACCTAAAGCTTGCAAAGCAGCTTTCGCTTCGCTGCGACCTAATTTAGAAAGTGAGCCAGTCAACACAACTACTTTGCCTTCTAACGGTAGCTCTTGATCATCCGCAACAGCTTCAATTGCAGGCCAGTTAACTCCAAGCTCGATAAGTTGGTCGACTACTGCTCTGTTTTTCTCTTGTGAGAAGAAGCTCGTGAGGTGACTTGCTACGATGTCACCAATATCTGACACTTCAACCAACTGCTCATGAGTTGCAGCTTGAACCAACTCTAGCGTTTTAAAGTGCTGAGCTAAGTTCATAGCCGTCGCTTCACCGACTTCTCGAATTCCTAAAGAATAAAGGAAGCGTGCCAATGTCGTGTCTTTCGCTTTGTTAAGCGCACTCACTACATTCTGTGCCGATTTAGGTCCCATACGATCAAGAACCGTAATCACGCCCGCGCTCAACTTAAACAGGTCCGCTGGCGTTTCGACCATTTCGCGATCCACAAGCTGTTCTATCACCTTTACGCCAAGGCCATCGACATCCAGCGCCTTTCTAGACACAAAGTGCTTAAGTGCCTCTTTACGCTGCGCCTGACACACTAAACCGCCAGTACAACGCGCTACAGCTTCGCCCTCTACGCGCTCCACTGCAGAATTACATACAGGGCAGGCGTCCGGGAACACAATGTCTTTAGCCGTCTCAGGACGACGATCTTGTACAACAGCTACAATTTGTGGAATGACGTCACCAGCACGGCGGATAATCACGCTATCTCCGACCTTCACACCTAAACGAGCGATCTCATCAGCATTGTGCAGCGTTGCATTACTCACCGTCACGCCGCCAACAAAAATAGGTTCAAGCTTAGCAACCGGCGTAATAGCGCCTGTACGACCGACCTGAAACTCAACATCATTGAGCAGAGTAATTTCTTCTTGAGCTGGGAACTTATAAGCAATCGCCCAGCGAGGTGCGCGTGCAACAAAACCTAGAGTTTCTTGTGCGGCAATGTCATCAACCTTAATCACCACCCCATCAATTTCATAAGCCAAGGTGTCACGACGAGTCATGATATCTTGGTAATAGGCTTTTACATCTTCAAGAGAACTTAGCTGCTTTGTCTCTGGGCACATAGGCAAGCCCCAAGCTTTCAGCTGCAGGAATCGTTGATAGTGGCTATTTGAAAGCTCAGCGCCTTGTACAACACCGACACTGTATGCGTAGAAAGCCAAGGGGCGTTTTGCTGTAATACGAGAATCAAGCTGACGTAAGCTACCTGCGGCGGCATTACGTGGATTCACAAAGACCTTCTCGCCCTTCTTCAATGCCATCTCATTCAATTTGTCGAAGCCCGCTTTTGGCATAAACACTTCGCCACGTACTTCAATACGTTCCGGCCAACCTTCACCTTGTAACTTAAGCGGAATCGAGCTGATCGTACGCACGTTTTCGGTAATATTTTCGCCAGTCGCACCATCACCACGCGTCGCTGCCTGTACTAAGGTGCCTTTTACATAGAGTAGGCTCACCGCTAAACCATCAAGCTTAGGTTCACAACAGAAGGTCTTTAGGTTCGCAGTTGGCGCTCGATCAGACATGCGCTTATTGAACGCATCTAAATCGTCATCAGAGAAAGCATTATCTAAAGAAAGCATCGGGATCTCATGGGTCACTTGAGTGAAGCCGTCTAGAGGCTGACCGCCGACACGCTGACTCGGCGAATCTACCGTCACAAGTTCTGGGTTCTCTTCTTCGATCTTTAGCAGTTGTTGCATCAATCGATCGTACTCGACATCAGGGATCTCAGGGCTATCTTCTACGTAATAACGAACGGCATGATAGTGCAGAGTTTCTCTTAACTGCTCTAAGGTAACTTGAATCGATTCTTTCATATCATTCTCTGTCGTGATTGAAATATCAAAAAGGGCTCCCTTAGGAGCCCTTTTCTATAAATATAGATTATTTACAAGGCTAAACAATACGGCTAGGCGTTAGCTGCCGTCATAAAGTCTCGGATTTGCTTACGGTAATCAGACAAACGGTTTGGCGTCATTAAGTTACGTGACTCATCCAATACGTTTCCGCCCATATCGTCGGCAATTTTCTGTGCAGCACTCAGCATCACATTGAAGTTTTGATCAGCTTGACCATAACAAGGCAGCGTCATAAAGAACGAAATACCTTTGGTGGTAAAGTCAGCAGGATCGTCATGCTCTAGTGTTCCTGGCTGCATCATATTTGCTACGCTGAAAATAACTTTTGGCTCATCGCTCGCTTGTGCAAAGCAGTGGTAGATCGACATTTCACCATAAGCTAGGCCGTTGTTCTCCATGCTACGGAAAAGCTCAGTACCCACAAATGGGGTCTCCCCGGCGCAGTGAACATTAAGAACAATGACTTCAAGGCCAAGATCTTCATCTGAATGAACTTTTTCATCTAACTTACTTTCGTCAGCTAAATTAACTTCGTCACCCAACTGAGCTTCTTCTGCTAAGTTAGCATCTTTATCTAACTTAGTTTCTTCAACCGAAGTAACACTTTGTGCAGCAACCACTTCTTTCCCAATAAATGGTTCGCTTGGCGTTAAGCCTTCGCTAGAAAGCAGTGGATCAGCGACCACATCAGAGGCTTCTTCAAACGAACCGTACTGCTCTTTAAAGCCTGCGTGATTTTGTTTTTGCTCGTCAGTCAATTCAAAGTTAGGAACTTCAGGTTCAACAACCTTCTCTTCCTCAACCTGTTCAAGCTCACCTTTAACTTCGATCGGGTCTTCAACACTGAAAGAAGGAAGATCATTCAATTCTATTTCGTCTTCGTGAGCTTCTTTTTGCTGTGGCGCTGACAATGGATCTGAGTCAATCAGCGGATCAGTTGCAGACGGTGAGACAGCAAAATCCGGTTCTTTACGCTCTTTTCGGATTATCTCAAAATCATCCTCAGGAGCGAATGAACGGTTTGGGATCGTTTCAGCTTCATCTAAGCTGTCGTTATCAAGCTTACCAAGCGGCTTATCTCCAAACTTTGCTTTCCCTTCTTTCTTACTCGTCCATAGACCATGGAACAATAATGCGGCGATAGCTAATGCGCCAACAATAATGAGTACAAATCGCAATTCCTGCATTTTTCGCTCTCAGCTTTCTTAGTCAACTAGCTATAAACACGCTGTCACTAAGTTAGGTTAATTTGGCTAATCTCACTACTCTATCAAAAGTAGCCACTGTTTTAGAACCACTTAATACAATTAGTTCATTACTTGGTGTGATTTTCACCACGCTTTTTTTCTTAATTTCGGTCGAGTACACTAGAGATGTTTGCTATTTAACCAAATTCACATGTGACCCAATTTAAATATGACTATTGAATCTGTTCCTCGCTCTGGCTTTGGCTATTTTATTTTCGGAATAAAAATTGCCTTATCGCCGAGTATCCGTAAGTTTGTACTGCTTCCTCTTATCGCTAACGTGTTACTTGTGGGCGGTGCTTTATTTTATATTTTCTCCAACTTAAACACTTGGATTGAAGGCTGGATTGGTGCATTGCCAAGTTTCTTGTCGTGGTTGTCATATATCCTATGGCCACTACTTGTGTTAACCGTTTTGGCCACGTTTTCGTATTTCTTCAGTACACTCGCTAACTTTATTGCCGCACCTTTCAACGGATTACTCGCGGAAAAAGTCGAAGAACTGCTGAGTGGTAAAAAAGTCAATGATGATGGTTTACTGGATGTGCTTAAAGACACCCCTCGTATTTTAGCAAGAGAATGGCGCAAGCTTGTCTATATCCTGCCAAAAGCGATCGGTTTGTTCCTACTTTTGTTAATTCCAGCGCTAGGACAAACTGTTGCACCGTTTTTATGGTTCATTTTCACTGCATGGATGTTAGCTATTCAGTACGCTGACTACCCATTCGACAACCATAAAATCAAGTTCGATGACATGAGAAATAATTTGAAACAAAAGCAAGGTAAGAGCTACAGCTTCGGCGCACTTGTTTCCGTGTTTACTACCATTCCAGTTTTAAACCTGATTGTGATGCCAGTTGCCGTCTGCGGCGCTACTGCAATGTGGGTTGCAGAGTTTAAAGACCAAGCCCTACGCTCTCGTCTATAGCTATCGCCTATAGTTCTACAGCCTGCTCTAACAACGCCTATCTTTTTGAAGTTCTGATTTCAATAAAGATAGGCGTGAATCCTGCGACATCTCTATATGATATAACTTTTTAATCCTTTTACCTTTTTTTCAACTTGTTTAATCTAAATTCAAGCTAAACAAACATCGAAAGACACTAGACGGTAAATTGGTAGATATACTACGTTTAGTTCTGTCATTAAATGAAGGAATATCGCATGAGCAAGATCTACGAAGACAACACCCTAACGATTGGTAACACACCTCTAGTCCGCCTAAACAAAGTAAGCAAAGGTAACGTCCTAGCTAAGATCGAAGCTCGTAACCCAAGCTTCAGCGTTAAGTGTCGTATCGGTTCAAACATGATCTGGGAAGCAGAAAAAGCAGGTACGCTTAAGCCAGGTATCGAGCTTGTTGAGCCTACCAGTGGTAATACAGGTGTTGCTCTTGCATTTGTTGCTGCAGCGCGCGGTTACAAGCTAACACTAACAATGCCTGAATCAATGAGCCTAGAACGTCGTAAGCTGCTTAAAGCTCTTGGCGCAAACCTAGTGCTAACTGAAGCACCAAAAGGTATGAACGGCGCGATTGCTAAAGCTGAAGAGATTGTTGCTTCAGACCCAGACAAGTATCTACTACTGCAACAATTCAACAACCCAGCGAACCCACAAATTCACGAGCAGACAACTGGCCCGGAAATTTGGGAAGCAACAGATGGTGAGATCGACGTGTTTGTAGCCGGTGTAGGTACAGGTGGCACTATCACTGGAACAAGTCGTTACATTAAAGGTGAAAAAGGCAAAGCCATCACTTCTGTAGCCGTTGAACCAGCAGAATCTCCAGTGATTGCGCAGGCACTTGCAGGTGAAGAAATCAAACCAGCACCACACAAAATCCAAGGTATTGGCGCAGGTTTCATTCCTGGCAACCTAGATTTAGACATTATTGACCGTGTAGAGTCAGTAACTTCTGAAGAAGCAATTGAGATGGCTCAACGCCTAATGAAAGAAGAAGGTATCCTAGCGGGCATCTCATCTGGTGCAGCAGTAGTAGCAGCAAACAGAATTTCGGAACTACCTGAATTTGCAGGAAAAACTATCGTTACTGTACTACCAAGCTCGGGCGAGCGTTACCTTAGTACGGCCCTATTTGCTGGTATCTTTACGGAAAAAGAGAACCAACAATAATATGTGGTCAAATCAATTTTTCGTCCAAAAAAGCCCCATTTAGGGGCTTTTTTGTTGATCCCTGCCTCACCTTTGGTAATATCGGGTCTGTTTTATTTTTCGCTTCAAAATAAAAGAAGCAATAAACAAATTCTGAAAGTCATGAGTACTCAACAAAAGACGACCATGGCTGGATAAAAATTTATAACCAGTCTAAGTTCTAACACGAACATGGCGTACTAGCCTCTAGCGCATTTGAGCTAAAGCAGTTAAGCTAAATCTGGTTACAAACTTACAAAAAATAAATTAATTGGGGTATATAAAATGTACGAGAAGCAAGTAGAAATCACAGCAGAAAACGGTCTTCACACTCGTCCAGCTGCACAGTTTGTTAAAGAAGCAAAATCTTTCGACGCTGACATCACAGTGACTTCTAACGGCAAAAGCGCTAGCGCGAAAAGCCTGTTCAAACTACAAACTTTAGGCCTGGTAAAAGGTACTAACGTTACTATTTCAGCTGAAGGCCCTCAAGCTCAGCAAGCTGTAGACCACCTAGTTGCTCTTATGGATCAACTACACTAATACGGTCTCCTTCTTTCAAAGCCATTTTGCACAGCAAAGTGGCTTTGTTCGAAATAGATAGCAATTCGAAATAGATAGCAATAAGCGCGACATTAGTCGACGACTTAAAGTCACACATTCTCCCGTTTACAGTTGAACAACTAAGGTAAGGCTATGATTTCAGGCATCCTAGCATCTCCTGGTATTGCTTTCGGTAAAGCACTACTACTTCAAGAAGATGAAATTGTCCTAAACACTCAATCTATCTCAGACGATCAAGTTGAAGCAGAAGTTCAGCGTTTTTTTGACGCTCGTAACAAATCTTCTCAACAACTTGAAGTTGTAAAGCAAAAAGCACTTGAAACTTTTGGCGAAGAAAAAGAAGCAATCTTTGAAGGCCACATCATGCTGCTTGAAGATGAAGAGCTAGAAGAAGAGATTTTAGCACTCATCAAGAAAGACAAAATGCACGCAGACAACGCGATCTACACAGTGATCGAAGAGCAAGCTGTTGCACTTGAGTCGCTTGATGATGAGTACCTAAAAGAACGTGCGACTGATATCCGTGATATCGGTACTCGCTTCGTTAAAAATGCACTAGGCATCAACATTGTATCTCTAGCAGATATCAATGAAGAAGTTATCCTAGTTGCTTACGATTTAACGCCATCTGAAACGGCACAAATCAACCTAGACTACGTTCTTGGTTTTGCTTGTGACATCGGCGGTCGTACATCTCATACTTCAATCATGGCACGTTCACTTGAGCTTCCAGCTATCGTTGGTACTAACGATATTACTAAGCAAGTTAAAAACGGCGACATGCTTGTGCTAGACGCGATGAACAACAAGATCATCATCAACCCTTCTGACGCTGAATTAGCAGAAGCTAAGAAAATCAAATCTGATTTTGAAGCAGAAGCAGTTGAACTAGCAAAACTAAAAGATTTACATGCTGAAACTCTAGACGGTCACCGTGTAGAAGTTTGTGGCAACATCGGTACAGTAAAAGACTGTGACGGTATTCTGCGTAACGGCGGTGAAGGCGTTGGTCTGTACCGTACTGAATTCCTATTCATGGACCGTACTGCACTTCCTACTGAAGAAGAGCAATACGTTGCTTACAAAGAAGTAGCGGAAGCAATGGAAGGCGAGTCAGTGATTATCCGTACTATGGATATCGGTGGCGATAAAGACCTACCATACATGGACCTTCCACAAGAGATGAACCCTTTCCTAGGCTGGCGTGCAGTACGTATCAGCTTGGATCGTCGTGAAATTCTACGTGACCAACTACGTGGTATCCTACGTGCATCTGCACACGGTAAACTACGCATCATGTTCCCAATGATCATTTCTGTTGAAGAGATCCGTGAACTGAAAAAAGCAATCGAAGAGTACAAAGTTGAACTTCGCGCTGAAGGCCTAGCTTTCGATGAAGAAATCGAAATCGGCGTAATGGTTGAGACTCCAGCAGCCGCTGCAATCGCACACCACCTAGCGAAAGAAGTATCTTTCTTCTCTATCGGTACTAACGACCTAACGCAATATACACTTGCGGTAGACCGTGGTAACGAAATGATTTCTCACCTATACAACCCACTATCTCCAGCGGTTCTTCTTGTTATCAAGCAAGTAATCGATGCTTCTCACAAAGAAGGTAAATGGACAGGTATGTGTGGCGAACTAGCAGGTGATGAGCGTGCAACTCTACTTCTTCTTGGTATGGGTCTAGATGAGTTCTCTATGAGCGGTATCTCTATCCCTAAAGTTAAGAAAGTAATCCGTAACTCTAACTTCGCTGAAGTTAAAGCTATGGCTGACGAAGCACTATCTCTACCTACAGCTGCAGAAATTGAAGCTTGTGTAGAAAAGTTCATCGCTGAGAAAACTCAGTAATCACCAAGAGCTTAATGAAGTTAGACGGCTAAAAATAGTCGTCTAATTTGTTAGATTGGTATAGTATATTCTACAGAATAAAACTAAACGTTAGGAGCATGACACAATGGGTCTGTTTGACAAACTGAAAAAGCTTGTATCTGATGACAGCGCTGATGCTGGTGCAATCGAAATCATCGCACCTCTTTCTGGTGAAATCGTAAACATCGAAGACGTGCCAGATGTAGTTTTCGCTGAAAAAATCGTTGGTGATGGCATTGCTATCAAACCAGCTGGCGATAAAATGGTAGCTCCAGTTAACGGTACTATCGGTAAAATCTTCGAAACAAACCACGCATTCTCTATCGAGTCTGACGACGGTATTGAGCTTTTCGTTCACTTCGGTATCGATACTGTTGAACTTAAAGGCGAAGGCTTCACTCGTGTAGCTGAAGAAGGTCAATCTGTTAAAGCTGGTGACACTATCATCACTTTCGACCTTGCGCTTCTAGAAGAGAAAGCAAAATCTACGCTTACTCCAGTTGTTATCTCTAACATGGACGAAATCAAGGAGCTGAACAAGCTTTCTGGTTCTGTAACTGTTGGCGAAACTCCAGTTCTTAAAGTAACTAAGTAATCCCGATTACTTATCTGCTTTAATTAAAACGCTACCTAAGGGTGGCGTTTTTTGTGCCTGCTATATTTGTCGAGTTCCTTAACCGACGGTTCTGACTGCCGCTCTTCACCTCATTGTAGACAGCCCCTCAATAAGCCACAGCAATACCAATCCTTAATTGCCAATAACCGGCCTACTTTGTTATTAAACCAAGTTAAACGCCATCCTAGGCGCTGAACCTGCATGTTAGATCACGCGGTATGACTTCAAGCAGACAACAGCTCTCTGATATCTCGCTCAGCTCGATTTTGAGATGACGAATGTTGACCACATTGCTTATTCCTGGTTATTCACCTATGTGAAAGGCAGTTGGCGCTATCTCGTTTATTATCTTTCGACCACAACAAGAGCCTAATGTCTAATCCGAATCAAGTCTCCATCAAAAGCAGATTCCTGATACCTCGTTCTGCTCGGTTCTGGAATGACGAGAGGCTGCTTCAATGCAATAGATGATGGAAGATCATTTCCCGATCCCGTCATTCTCTACAGCGAGAGACGAGCGTGATAGGGAATCGCGCTTTTGCTCCTTTCAGCATTACGCCACTTTTCCAAATATACCTTCGCTAAATAACAGGCAATAAAAAACCCAGCCGAAGCTGGGTCTGTTAAGCGCTCATCTCTCACCACGAGCTAATTTGTGGAAGCCTAACGTTGACGCTTGTGATCAACAACGCTTAAAGTCAACGTGGCCTTTCAACCGATTAACCTAGTAGGCTAAGTGCTGAGTTTGGAGCTTGTTTCGCTTGCGCAAGAATTGAACTTGAAGCCTGTGAAAGAATCTGAGACTTAGTCATATTAGTCGTTTCTTTCGCGAAATCGGTATCTTTGATACGACTCTTAGATGCATTAACGTTCTCGTTGATGTTATCTAAGTTGTTAATTGCGTGGTCAAAACGGTTTTGGAATGCACCAAGCTCAGAACGGTGGCTATCTACATATTTAAGTGCCGCATCGATAACAG
>NZ_JBFSPI010000106.1:0-16090 GCF_041464685.1 Vibrio sp. 10N.237.312.B06 | reverse complement strand
CCTTAGAGGGCGTCACCCAATAAGCCTCCGGCTCCGCCGGAGGTCATTTAACTTTTTTTGAGCTATATTGTTCAAATTGGGAACAGGGAGATTTTCAACTATCCACGCTTTGTCCTCACCATAAAAGACGAAGCCATAAAATTGATTTTTAGAATCCACATATCCAATAACCTGCGAGCTTGGCTCCCCCACAATTTGTCCACGGTAGCTACGAACTTCGGGAGTATAGTCAAAGGCAATTAAAGAAGACGATTTTGAAGCGTCATAATAGTAGAACTCGGTATCTGCTCTTCTTACCGAATACTTAGAGACTTCAATTTTTACAGTATGCCCATTACGAGTAACATCCGCAGAGAATGTCTGAGGTAGCGTTTCATATTTATCTAAAGTAGGTTTTACCTGGCCGCCACCAGAGCCGCCCGAACCACTGCCGTCTCCGCCGCCACTTCCGCCTGAGCCACCAGAACCACTTCCGTCTCCACCGCCGCTTCCGCCTGAGCCACCAGAACCACTTCCGTCTCCACCGCCGCTTCCGCCTGAACCACCAGAACCACTTTCGGCACGCCGCCGCTTTCGCCAGAGCTGCCCGAACCACTGCTGTCTCCGCCGCCACTGCCGCCCGAGCCACCAGAACCACTTTCGCCTCCACCGCCACTTTCGCCTGAGCCACCAGAACCACTTCCAGCACCGCCGCCGCTTCCACCAGAGCCGACTTGCGTATTATCAGTTGCTTTTCCTTCAGCACCTCCTCCTCCACATCCAGAGAGAAGCATTAACATACAGATTAATAACAGTGTTTTTTTCATATCGTTTCGTTTCTGCGTAGATAGACAATAAGAGGAGAGCTCAGGAAATATGAGACCTTCATCACATAAAATTCTGGTGCAGCATACAGTAAACGATAATAATGATGAATATATGACTCTATTTTTTATAGGGTTTTCATGTAAATATTTATGTACCGACTTGTTTTATTTCACCTTAGACTCCATCCTATTGTTCTGCTCTACAGCGTGAGATATTAAATAATGCGAACTCCAAGAATTTACCACCCTGAATTGATTAACCAACTGGGGCAACTAGCTCTTAGCGAAGATGCCGCGGGTCATGTTGGTCGAGTCCTTCGTATGAAAGAAGGTCAAGATGTTCTTCTGTTTGATGGCAGTGGCGCTGAATTCCCTGCGACAATTGCTGAAGTATCAAAAAAGAACGTCACAGTTAATGTTACTGAGCGTATCGAGCGCAGCAGCGAATCTCCGTTAGACTTACATTTAGGCCAAGTGATTTCACGTGGCGACAAAATGGAGTTCACGATTCAAAAATCGGTTGAGCTTGGTGTAAACACCATTACCCCTCTGATTTCAGAGCGCTGTGGCGTTAAGCTAGATACTAAACGCTTCGAGAAAAAACTCGCGCAGTGGCAAAAGATTGCTATCGCAGCATGTGAACAGTCTGGCCGCAATACGGTTCCGGTTATCCGCCCAATCATGCAGCTTGAAGAGTGGTGCAGCGAACCGAGTAAAGCGCTGAAGCTAAACCTGCATCCTCGTGCAAAATACTCAATTAATACCCTTCCAGAACCCATCAGTAAGGTACGCCTCTTGATCGGTCCTGAGGGCGGACTGTCCGCTGAAGAAATCGGTATGACAGAACAATACAAATTTGAAGAGACGCTACTCGGCCCACGTGTACTTCGTACCGAAACTGCTGCTCTAACCGCAATTACCGCCTTACAAGTTCGTTTTGGCGATCTAGGCTAGGAGAAAGAAATGATCAAACTTGGCATCGTAATGGATCCAATTTCATCCATTAACATCAAAAAAGACTCTAGCTTTGCCATGATGCTTGAAGCTCAGCGTCGTGGTTACGAAATCCATTACATGGAAATGGATGATCTACATTTAGATCAAGGCGTAGCCATTGCTGACACTAAGGTTGTTGAACTAAAAGAAGATCCAAACGGTTGGTACGAGTTCAAATCAGAACAGACTATCGCGCTATCCGATTTAGATGCGGTACTGATGCGTAAAGATCCTCCGTTTGATACTGAGTACATCTACGCGACTTACATTCTTGAGCGTGCTGAAGAGAACGGTGCACTGATCGTCAACAAGCCACAAAGTCTACGTGACTGTAACGAGAAGTTGTTCACTGCTTGGTTCCCTGAACTGACACCAACCACCATCGTGACTCGTAAAGCTGAAAAGATTAAAGCGTTCCGAGAAGAGCACGGTGACGTGATCCTAAAACCACTTGATGGCATGGGCGGCGCGTCTATATTCCGAGTGAAAGAAGGCGATCCAAACGTATCAGTGATCATTGAGACATTGACTAACCATGGTCAAAACTACGCAATGGCACAAACCTTTGTTCCAGACATCAGCAATGGTGATAAGCGTATTCTTGTGGTTGACGGTGAACCAATGCCTTACTGCCTAGCGCGTATTCCTGCGAAAGGGGAAACTCGAGGTAACCTTGCTGCTGGCGGTACAGGTGAAGCTCGCCCGCTGAGTGAAACAGACTGGGCTATCGCAAGAGCAGTTGCACCGGCATTAAAAGAGAAAGGTTTAATCTTTGTAGGACTTGATGTTATCGGTGACAAGCTAACTGAGATTAACGTAACGAGCCCAACTTGTATCCGTGAAATTGAAGCTGCTTTTGATATTTCTGTTACGGGTAAATTCATGGATGCAATCGAGCGTCGCGTTAACGCTAAATAGCCTAAACTTAAGAAAGTCTTAGCTATTCGAAAACACAAAAATATCTAGGCAAAGAACAATGAGCGGCTTTACGCCGCTCTTTTTCCTTTACTGGGAACACACTGGCAGGAGGCTCTATGAATTTAACGAACCACTTTCTGGTCGCTATGCCCGGAATGAAAGACCCATACTTTCAAAATTCGGTGATCTATCTTTGTGAGCACAATGACGAAGGTGCGATGGGTTTGATGATCAACGCTCCTATCGATGTCACTGTTGGCAGTATGCTTAAGCAAGTTGAGGTTGATTCTGAACAGCCGAAACCCAACCAAGCAAGCCTTGATAAGCCAGTACTTAATGGTGGGCCAGTTGCAGAAGACCGTGGGTTTATTTTGCACAAACCCAAAGGCAGTTATCAATCCAGCATCAACATGACGGATCAAATCTCGGTAACAACCTCGAAAGATATTCTGATGGTCTTAGGGACTGAAGATGAACCTATGCATTATCTGGTCGCGCTTGGTTATGCAGGATGGGAACCAGGACAACTGGAAATCGAGCTGACTGAAAACTCATGGCTAACCGTTGAGGCCGACCCAAAGGTTATCTTCGACACGCCAATTTCGGATCGCTGGAAAGTTGCCGTGCAAATGTTAGGTATTAACGCGGCTCAGCTTTCAGCAGACGCTGGACACGCCTAGCTCAAATTAGCTCCATAAAATAAATAAACAATCTCAAACACAGATAAATTTGGAAACCCCATGTCACGAACAATTATGGCATTTGACTACGGTACAAAAAGTATCGGCAGTGCGATAGGACAAGAAATCACGGGCACCGCAAGCCCTCTAAAAGCTTTTAAAGCCAAAGATGGCATCCCTAACTGGGACGATATCGAGAAGCAAATTAAGGAATGGCAGCCAAATCTTATCGTGGTTGGCCTTCCGACCGACCTTCATGGTAAAGATCTAGCAGCTATTACACCCAGAGCGAAGAAATTCGCTAACCGTCTTAAAGGACGCTTTGGTGTGGATGTTGAACTGCATGATGAAAGACTTTCTACGACAGAAGCAAGGGCCGACCTTTTTGAAATGGGCGGCTATAAAGCGCTAAGTAAAAGTAACATCGATAATCAATCAGCCGTTGTAATTCTAGAGAGCTGGTTTGAAGCACAATATGGCTAAGTTATTTATTTAGCAAACTCGAGCAAGCTTATGATCCCTTGCCATTTTAACTGCGTAATGGAGGAGCGATAAAGGAAAAGAACTTGGGAGTTCATATGAAAATTTTTCTAGCAACATTCATAGCGTTATCTATAACGGCATGCAGCTCAATGGGAAGCGGTTCCGCGGGTTACGACGGTCAACAGTACCCGTCAAAAATCAAATTAGAAAAGGAGCGCGGTTACTCATATGATAACCATCGCTCCAACATGCACTCATCTAACATGCATTAAGTTATAAACGAATAAAACCCGCCACAGAAGCGGGTTTTGTGTTTATCAACAAAGCCGTGACTTAGCCCATATCAATCTTAACGCCAGCCAACGCACCAGTTCCGTAGTCATCATCGCCACGTTTGGTCTTGAGCATTAAACGCAAGTCATTGGCAGAATCTGCACTATGGAATGCATCATCCTCGCTAATCTTGTCCGCAACCACTAAATCATACAAAGCTTGGTCAAAAGTCTGCATACCAATCTCTTTCGATTTGGCCATGGTCGCTTTTAACTCATGCAACTCACCACGACGAATCAAGTCAGATATACGAGGGCTATTCAGCAGAATTTCGAAGACACCATGACGACCATTGCCATTTTTATCGCGTATTAACTGCTGAGCGACCACACCACGCAGATTCATCGACAGATCAAACAGGAACTGTTCTTTCTGCTCTTTCGGCACCAAGTGAAGAATACGCTCTAGCGCCTGGTTAGCGTTATTGGCATGCAGGGTTGCCATACACAAGTGACCCGTTTCAGCAAAGGTCATCGCGTATTCCATGGTTTCACGACTACGGATTTCGCCAATCAAAATCATATCAGGGGCTTGGCGTAACGAGTTTTTAAGCGCGACTTCATAGCTTTCGGTGTCGAGTCCAACCTCTCGTTGAGTCACGATGCACTTTTTATGTTCGTGTACGAATTCAATCGGGTCTTCAACCGTCAAGATATGACCTGAACGATTGGTATTGCGATAGCCTGTCATCGCAGCCATCGAGGTCGATTTACCAGAGCCAGTCGCACCAACCACCAGCACAAGCCCGCGCTTAGCGATTGAAAGGTCTTGTAGTACGTCAGGAAGCTTTAATTGCTCAAAGGTTGGGATGTTAGTCTCGATGCGACGAATTACCGCTCCAGGTAGCTCTCGCTGAAAGAATGCACTCACACGAAAACGACCAAAATCACGCACGATGGCAAAATTAGCCTCACGCGTTTGCTTGTATTCATCGCGTCGATCTTGATCCATCATTGCATCAAGTAACTGAGATACTTGATCAGCATTCAACTTCTCTCCCTGAGGTCGTAGTTCACCATCCACACGAAATAGAATTGGCGCATCGACTGTGATGTAAAGATCCGACGCCTTTTGAGAAAGCATCCCTTCAAGGATTTGATTCAATTCCATAATGTCCACCTTGATTAAAACATTGAGGTTTCAATTTCAATCTTTTTCTCGACCTCTTCCGAGTCAACCAAGCCCTGAGCCATCAGCTGCTTCGCATTTTGTTCCATGGTCTGCATACCGTGCGCTGCACCCGTTTGAATGATCGAGTACATCTGCGCGACTTTATCTTCACGAATCAAGTTTCGGATTGCAGGTGTCGCCATCATGATTTCGTGACAAGCGACACGACCACCACCGACACGCTTTAGTAACTTCTGGGCAATCACCGAACGTAACGATTCAGACAGCATCGAACGAACCATATCTTTGTCGCTACCCGGGAATACATCGATAATACGGTCTACGGTTTTTGCTGCAGAGCTAGTATGCAAAGTACCAAAAACTAAGTGACCAGTTTCAGCTGCGGTTAGCGCTAAGCTGATCGTCTCTTGGTCACGAAGCTCACCTACAAGAATTACGTCTGGGTCTTCACGTAACGCACTGCGCAGCGCCGCTTTAAAGCTGTGAGTATCACGGTGAACTTCACGCTGGTTGACTAGGCATTTATTGTTGGTGTGAACGAATTCAATTGGGTCTTCAATGGTCAAAATGTGTTTGTTGTGATTACGGTTTACATAATCAACCATCGCCGCCAAAGTTGTCGATTTACCAGAACCCGTAGGGCCCGTCACCAGCACTAAGCCTTTTTCATAATTGGCAATTTTTTCAAAAATATCAGGTGCGCCCAACTGCTCTAACGTTGGGATTTCTACAGGGATGGTTCGAAAGACCGCTGCGCACCCACGAGCTTGGTTAAAAGCATTAACACGGAATCGACCAACATTGGGTAATTCAAAAGAGAAGTCTACTTCCAATTTCTCCTCAAACTCACCGCGCTGTGAGTCGTCCATGATCTCAAAAACTAAACGATGCACATCAGCATGACTCAAAGCTGGGATTCCAAGCTTCCTTACTTCACCATCTATACGTACCATTGGAGATACACCCGCAGAAAGATGTAGATCTGACGCGTTATGCTTTACACTAAAATCTAGTAACTCAGTGATATCCATTTATTTTCCCTTAAGTAAAGTCAGCTATGAGTAGTATTCAACAAAATATCGAACAAATCACCTCACAGATTCGTAGTGCTGAACAAAAGTGCGGACGAGCTCCAGACTCCGTGCAACTTTTAGCCGTCAGTAAAACTAAACCTATTGATGCGATTCTAGAAGCCGCACTCGGAGGTCAAGTTACCTTTGGTGAAAACTATGTTCAAGAAGGTGTCGATAAAGTAAAACACTTTTCAGAACAACATTCTAACCTAAATTTAGAATGGCATTTTATTGGCCCAATCCAATCTAATAAAACTCGCCCTATTGCGGAAAGCTTCCAATGGGTGCATTCCGTTGATCGCGATAAGATCGCACAAAGGCTTCATGATCAGCGACCAAACGAGCTTCCACCTCTACAAGTGCTCATTCAAGTGAACACCAGTGGTGAAGATTCGAAATCAGGAACGTCAGAAGAGACAGTTTTTGCGCTCGCAGAGTTGATTTCGTCGCTCCCCAACCTCACTTTAAGAGGATTGATGTCGATTCCCGCTAACGTATCTGACTATCAATCTCAGCTTAAGGCATTTTCTCAACTGGCAGAGCTTAAAGATAAGCTAGCCGCAAAGTATCCAAACATAGATACCCTTTCGATGGGTATGAGTGGTGATATGGATGCAGCAGTTGAGGCTGGCAGCACTATGGTTCGCATTGGAACGGCTATCTTCGGTGCTCGTGATTACGCGAAATAGCACAGCACGTAACAAGAAATAGCTACAACAAGCAACAACAAGTGGCAACGAAAAATACAGTATTGATACCGCTTCGCTTTAACCGCGCAGCGACACGCTCAGGATTTTATATATGGAACATAAGAACATCGCCTTTATTGGGGCGGGAAACATGGTTCGCTCAATTGTAGCGGGCTTAGTCGCGAGTGGTTACCCAGCGCAAAAGATTACTGCTACAGCACCTTCAGACACCAGAAGGCTGCCGCTAGAGCAAGAGTACAGCATCAATACCACCAGCGATAATATTGCCGCAGCAGAGCAAGCAGACGTTGTTGTGCTATCAGTGAAGCCACAAATGATGGCTGATGTATGCAAACCCTTACAAAGCATCGACTTTAGCAACAAACTGGTTATCTCAATTGCAGCCGGTATTAATGCGAATCGACTCAATGAGATGTTAAACTGCCAGCTAAACCTTGTACGTGTTATGCCAAACACGCCATCACTGCTTGGTAAAGGGATGAGTGGCCTTTATGCTGACTCAACGGTTAGTCAGGGTGATAAAGAGTTCGCTTCTCAGTTAATGCAAGCCGTAGGTGAAGTAAGCTGGGTTAAACAAGAGTCTGGCATCAACAACATCATTGCGGCAGCAGGTAGTGCTCCTGCATACTTTTTCCTGTTTATGGAAGCGATGCAAGCTGAAGCTATCAATCAAGGTTTTGACCAAGAAACCGCTCGTAAACTAGTGCAGCAGTCTGCATTAGGTGCGGCAGAAATGGTGGTTGCGAATCCAAATACTGAGTTATCTACTCTACGTGAACAGGTGACTTCAAAAGGCGGCACAACCGCAGAAGCACTACGCACGTTTAACGAACATCAACTGTCAGATATCGTAGCAAAAGCCATGCAAGCGGCGGTCGCTCGAGCTGAAGAGATGGAAAAACTGTTTTGATACTAGTTACAGTACAAAAGCATTGTGTCGTTCGGGTTATACCTAAGCGGCAAGTAAATCCGAAAAAGGAAACAATATGAATTCGATGAGCTTTCTGATCTCGACCGTTTTTGATCTTTACATCATGGTTGTGATCTTGCGTATCTGGCTACAAGCATCACGTGCAGATTTCTACAACCCATTCTCACAATTTATCGTAAAAGCGACACAACCGGTTGTTGCCCCACTACGCCGAGTGATTCCATCAATAGGCAGCCTTGACCTTGCGACTGTTGTATTCGCTTATGTGCTGTGTGTACTTAAGTTCGTCGCTCTAAACTTGATTATCTCTGGCGGTGCGGCTGTATTTGATATTAGCTTCCTGATCTTTGGCGCACTATCTCTACTCAAAGCAGCTGGTGGTTTGATTTTCTGGGTTCTACTAATCCGTGCAATCCTGAGCTGGGTTAGCCAAGGCCGTAGCCCAATCGAATACGTATTCCACCAGTTAACAGAACCAATGCTAGTTCCAATTCGCCGTATCCTTCCTGATATGGGTGGCTTCGATCTAAGTGTGCTGGTTCTGTTCATTGTTCTACAATTTGCGAACTTCCTAATGGGCGACATGATCGGTCCTATTTGGTATCAGCTATAATTCAAGTACGAACCTCAGGTACTTTGACGATGCCAAAAGCAGTTTGGGCGGAAGAAGACGATATTCTTCTTCGGCTCTATATCCAACCCAAGGCAAGCCGCGATAAAATCGTTGGCTTACACGGAGAGGAAATGAAAATTGCCATTACTGCACCACCGGTTGATGGCAAAGCAAATGCTCACTTAGCGAAATACCTTGCGAAACAATTTAAGGTCGCGAAAGGGCAAATTAAGATAGAAAAGGGAGAGCTCGGTCGGCATAAGCAAGTTCGAATATGCTCACCAAGCCAGATCCCAACTGAAGTCAAAGCCATCCTATGATGGCTTTTTGCTATTTATTGGAGTCACTATGCGTCTATGGATAACAGCACTACTCACCGCTCTGATTGCCCTACCAAGCTCGGCAGGACAGTTTAAAAGTATCAAGGATGTCGAGGTTCATTACTCGGCTTTCAATTCCACGTTTTTAACTGCGCAGGTCGCTAAGCAATATAAGCTGAAACGAAACGGATACTCAGCGATTCTAAATATCAGCGTGCTAGACAACGCTTCTCTAGGCAAGCCTGCTACAACGGCTAAAATTACGGGAACAGCTCGGAACCTAGTAGGTAACACTCGCACGCTTAACTTCCGTGAAATAAAGGAAGGTGATGCGATTTATTACCTTGCTGAATTCCCTATCACTCACGAAGAGAACATCACTTTTGATATTGATGTTAACGCTGGTTTGAAAGGCACAGGTCCACTGCGTTTTACACAAAAATTCTATATAGAAGAGTAGCTTCAACGCTCACTTTTCTAGTCATTAACTTATTAGAGCCACATTCCCATGAGTAAGATTGTTTTAGCAACAGGCAACCAAGGCAAAGTTCGCGAGATGGCAGATATTCTGTCTGAGTTTGGTTTCGACGTTGTCGCGCAAAATGAGTTTAATGTTTCAGAAGTCGCTGAAACGGGAACAACTTTCATTGAAAATGCCATCATCAAAGCTCGCCACGCTGCGAAAGAGACGGGTCTACCAGCCATTGCTGACGATTCAGGCTTAGAAGTTGATTGCCTTAATGGTGCACCCGGTATCTACTCAGCGCGTTACTCAGGAGAAGGGGCGACTGATAAACAGAACATCGAAAAGCTGTTAGATGCTATGCAAGGTGTCGACGTTGAAAAACGCACAGCTCGTTTTCACTGTGTATTGGTGCTAATGCGTCACGAAAACGATCCGACTCCATTAGTATGTCACGGTAAATGGGAAGGTCGTATTCTGACTGAAGAACACGGTGAGAATGGCTTTGGCTACGATCCTGTATTCTTTGTACCAGAAGATAACTGCGCCTCAGCAGAACTTGAATCGTCACGTAAGAAGCAACTGTCACACCGTGGTAAAGCCCTCGCGTCATTATTCAAGACTCTCAAGGAGCAAGCTCTGTAATGCACAATGCAGCGCTAATACCACCCGCACTCAGCCTCTATGTCCACATTCCATGGTGTGTACAAAAGTGTCCGTATTGTGATTTTAACTCTCACGCTCTCAAAGCCGAGATTCCTGAAAAAGAGTACATCGATGCTCTGCTTGAGGATCTCGATACCGATATCGAAAAATACCAACTCAATGGCGCACCTCGCCCATTGCATTCGATCTTTATTGGTGGCGGCACGCCGAGTCTATTTTCTCCAGAAGGAATAGGTCGATTGCTGCAAGGCATTGAACAACGCATTCCGTTCAAACCTGAAATAGAAATCACCATGGAAGCTAATCCGGGAACTATCGAAGCTGAGCGTTTTGCTGGTTACCAAAAAGCAGGCATAACTCGAATCTCGGTGGGTGTGCAAAGTTTTGAACAAGAGAAACTGGAAAGGCTTGGGCGTATTCACGGTCAAGATGAAGCAGTGAATACTGCTCACTTAGCGCATAAAATCGGATTAAATAGCTTCAACCTAGATCTAATGCACGGCTTACCCGATCAAAGCATTGATCAGGCCTTGGCTGATTTGGACAAAGCGATCGAGCTCGATCCTCCACATTTGTCTTGGTATCAGCTAACAATAGAACCTAACACCATGTTCTATTACAAAACGCCAAAGCTGCCTGACGATGATGACCTTTGGGATATCTTCGACTTAGGCCATAAGAAGCTCGCAGACGCAGGTTATGTACAGTACGAAATTTCAGGCTACAGCAAGCCGGGATATCAGTGTCAGCATAATCTCAACTACTGGCGCTTTGGTGACTACCTAGGGATTGGCTGTGGCTCTCATGGCAAGCTGAGCTTTGCAGATGGACGTATTGTTCGCACCACTAAGGTTAAACACCCTAGAGGCTACCTAGCCGCGTATCAGAATCTGGTGAAGCCCTATCTGTCGGATGAACTTGAAGTCCCTAATGAGGACCGCCCTTTCGAGTTCTTCATGAACCGCTTCAGGCTAATGGAAGCATGTCCAAAGCAGGATTTCATTGATACTACGGGGCTTGGTTTTGACTCTATTCAAGAAACTATTGAATGGGCAAAAGAGCTAGGCTACTTGAATGAAACCGACACTAATTGGCAGATCACTGAAAAAGGGAAGCTATTCCTAAATGATTTGCTAGAAGCCTTTATGGCAGAAGAAGACGAATAGTTCGAACACTAGAATACAAAAAGCCTCTCATCACGGGAGGCTTTTTTGTCGAACTTAGAACTTAGAAAATAGAGCGACCAATACGCTCAGAGAGCAATTCTAAAGCCTGAGTTCCCGCCAGTGAATTACCCGACGCGTCTAGTTCCGGAGACCACACCGCGATCGTCATTTCGCCAGGAACAATCGCAATAATCCCGCCACCGACACCAGACTTTCCTGGCATACCAACACGATAAGCAAACTCTCCCGCCCCATCGTACAAACCACATGTCGCAAGCAGAGCATTCAACTGCTTAGTTTGAACAGGCGTAATGATCTCTTTCTTGGTTTGAACCGACACACCTTTGTTTGCCAAATAGCTAAAGGTCTTCGCCAAGTCAACACAGGTCATTTTAAGCGCACAAGCATGAAAGTAATTGTTGAGTACGGGAATTACATCGTTCTCAAAATTACCAAATGAACGCATCAAATAAGCGATAGCAGCATTACGATCGCTGTGCATCATCTCAGAAGCTGCCACAACCTTGTCATACACGATATGTGTATCACCTGATAGCTGACGGACAAATTCTAATAAACGGTGTCTTGGTGCTGATAGACGGCTTTGTAATAAATCGGCGACGACAATCGCGCCAGCATTAATAAACGGGTTACGAGGGATGCCGTGTTCCATCTCAAGCTGAATCATCGAGTTAAAGGCTTGTCCTGAAGGCTCCTTTCCAACGCGTTGCCAAATTTCTTCCGGCTTATACAACACCATCGCCAACGTCAGGCTTAAAGCTTTAGAGATTGATTGCACGGAAAAGGCTTCATCGGCATCGCCAGCTTGAATGACTTCACCTTCATTGGTGTATACCGCAATCGCCAATTTCTGGTTCGATACACGAGCCAATGCAGGAATATAATCAGCGACCTTTCCCTGACCAATTAAAGGGCGAACTTCATCTAAAATCTCGGCCAAAATAGCTTGAGTTGGTTTCATGTGTGCTTACTTCTTTATTGTTATTTTTGTAGGGGGTACGACATTACTTTCTGTCCTTAAACCTTTATCGCAATAAAAGCCTAAGGACAAAAAAGCCAACACTACAATAATGTTGGCTTTTATCAATCCCATAAAGTGTAGGGTTTAATCCTAACTCGATTCACCTTCACTTAATTTGATTCAGAATTACTTAGTACGCTTGAACTTAATGTCCCAAACACCATGGCCTAAACGGTGGCCACGAGCTTCAAACTTAGTCAGTGGACGCTCATCCGGACGAGGAATGTAATCACCATCTTCAGCGACATTCTTGAAGCCTGGAGCTACGTTCATCACTTCAATCATATGTTCTGCGTAGTTTTCCCAGTCTGTTGCCATGTGGAAAATACCAGTATCAAGTTGCAGCTTACCGCGAACCATCTCTGCAAACTCAGCCTTAACGATACGACGTTTGTGGTGACGAGCTTTATGCCATGGGTCAGGGAAGAACAGTTGCAATGTATGCAGGCTGCTGTCTGGGATCATGTGTTCAAATACTTCTACTGCATCGTGACACATTACGCGCAGGTTAGTTACGCCAGCATCGCGAGCTGTACCTAAACACGCACCAACACCTGGGCTGTGAACTTCAATACCTAAGAAGTTTTTCTCAGGCGCATTCTTTGCCATTTCAACCAGTGATGCACCCATACCGAAGCCGATTTCTAGTACAACAGGGTTGTCGTTGCCAAACACTTCTTTCCAATTAAGAAGTTCTGGGTTGTAGTCGATACCCATTGTTGGCCAACATTCGTTCATCGCGTTTTCTTGGCCTTTTGTTAAGCGGCCTTCGCGGCGAACAAAACTACGGATCTTACGAACCAGTTTGCCGTCTTCAGTATATTCGTTAGTGGTCACTTCACTCATTGATTTTTGCCTGCACATTGATTAATCAAAGCGGGGATTATCCAAAGAATTGCCTCTGGTGCAAGTCTTTCCGTGGATAAATTCCCACACAATTTGTCTGTTTTACATCCAACGTTAAGTGTGGTGCAATTTCGCTTCTAATAATAGCAAAGCATAGAGCATGTCGTGACTCCTTTCGCAACCGCCATATTAAAGTGGTATGACGCCTACGGGCGTAAAGAATTACCTTGGCAACAAAACAAAACCGCCTACACCGTTTGGCTATCTGAAATCATGCTTCAGCAGACTCAGGTTGCTACGGTGATTCCATACTACCAACGCTTCTTGGAGCGCTTTCCTACGGTTATCGACCTAGCGAACGCCGAACAAGATGAGGTGCTGCACTTATGGACAGGGCTTGGCTATTACGCGCGAGCTCGTAACTTGCATAAAGCAGCCAAGATCGTTGCTGAGCAATATGGTGGTGAATTTCCGCTTTCTATCGAAGAAATGAACGCGCTACCGGGTATTGGACGCTCTACTGCCGCTGCAGTGTTGTCCTCTGTGCATAAACTCCCTCATGCGATTCTTGATGGCAACGTCAAACGCACCTTAGCGAGAAGCTTTGCAGTAGAAGGTTGGCCGGGGCAAAAGAAAGTCGAGAACCAGCTTTGGGAACACGCAGAAGCACACACTCCCAATCAAGATGTTGATAAGTACAATCAAGCCATGATGGACATGGGTGCGATGGTTTGTACTCGTAGCAAGCCCAAATGTACGTTGTGCCCGATTGAAAGCATGTGTGAAGCTAAGAAGCTCGATAAGCAGCTCGATTTCCCTGGTAAGAAGCCTAAGAAAGAAAAGCCAATAAAAGAAACATGGTTTGTGATTCTGTACCACAACAATCAAGTATGGCTCGAACAACGCCCTCAATCTGGTATCTGGGGAGGACTATTCTGTTTCCCTCAGAATGAAAACGCAGAGATCGAACATCAGTTAGACCTTCGTTCGATCAAAGACAATGAAACCGATTCGATCAAGACCATGATTGCGTTTCGACATACTTTCAGCCACTACCACTTAGATATCACGCCTGTATTAGTAAAATTAGATAAACAACCAGATTTGATAATGGAAGGGACTAAAGGTCTCTGGTATAACTTATCAAAACCGGAAGAAATTGGCCTAGCCGCTCCTGTAAAGCAGCTTATTGAGAGCCTACCCTTTGAACTGAACGACGTTTGAATCAACGAACGCGATAAGAGGAACCACTATGAGCCGCACTGTATTTTGTGCTCGCCTTCAAAAAGATGCTGAAGGCCTAGATTTTCAACTTTACCCGGGTGACCTAGGTAAGCGTATCTTTGACAACGTATCTAAAGAAGCTTGGGGACAATGGCAAAGTAAGCAAACCATGCTTATCAATGAAAAGAAGCTGAACATGATGGATCCTGAGCATCGTAAACTTCTTGAAACTGAGATGGTTAACTTCCTTTTCGAAGGTAAAGATGTCGTTATTGATGGCTATACCCCGCCTAGCGAATAAGACATTTATTTAAATAAATTTTAATGACATCATGGTTTACGCCACGATGTCATTTTTGTATGAGGAACTATGAAAAAGCTAAGTTACTTCCTAACAGCCATGTTGTTAACAGGGTGCAGTCGTGAATTTGTCGAAAGCATTTATGATGTTAACTACGAACCAACCAACCGGTTTGTAAGTAATTTGGCAGAACTACCAGGGCAATTTGAAAAAGATACTGGGGCGTTGGATGCTTTGATTAGTAGCTTTTCAGGCAATATCCAAAAGCGCTGGGGCAGCAGTGAAGTAAAGATGGCAGGTAAGAGTAACTATGTGAAATACATAGACAATTATCTAAGCCGTTCAGAAGTTAACTTCAGTCAAGGTATCATAACGGTAGAAACCGTCTCCTTAACAGATCCTAAAAAGCACCTCAAAAATGCGATCATGACGACGCTCCTGACACCCGATGATCCAGCTCATGTCGATCTATTTTCGTCCAAAAGCATAAAGCTAGAAGGTCAACCTTTCCTCTACAACCAAGTCGTAGACCAAGAGAAAAAGCCCATCCAATGGACATGGCGTGCTAACAAATTCGCAGATTACCTGATCGCCAATAACCTAAAAACCAAAGAGGTAGACTTTAAAAAAGCCTACTACGTCGAAATCCCAATGGTGGCAGATCATGCGAGCAAACGTAGTTATAAGTATGCCGACATAGTACAACGAGCATCTCAACGCTATGACATCCCTGAAGACTTGATCTATGCAATCATCAAGACAGAAAGCAGCTTCAATCCTTACGCGGTGAGCTGGGCAAATGCTTATGGTCTTATGCAGGTGGTACCTAAAACCGCTGGACGAGATGTCTTTAAGCTCGTTAAAAAGAAACCTGGAGAACCAAGTCCTGAGTACTTATTCAATCCAGAAAACAACATTGATGCAGGCACCGCATACTTTTACATCCTTAAAAATCGTTATTTAAAAGACGTAAAACACCCAACCACGCTTGAGTACAGTATGATCTCTGCATACAACGGCGGCACTGGTGGCGTGCTCAATACTTTCAGTAAGGATAGAAAGCGAGCAATGCGTGACTTAAATTCATTGCAACCGAGTCAAGCTTACTGGGCACTAACAAAGAAACATCCCAATAAAGAGTCGCGCCGATACTTAGAGAAAGTAACAAAATTCAAGAAAGATTTTAACCAAGGTAAAACGTAAGCCTCACTTTTGAATAAAAAAACAACTAACGAACGTTTTTTTTAGTTATTTTCAAAAAAGGTGTTGACGGTTATGCAGAAAATCCGTTTAATAGCGCTCCGTTGCCCGGATAGCTCAGTCGGTAGAGCAGAGGATTGAAAATCCTCGTGTCGGTGGTTCGATTCCGCCTCCGGGCACCACAATTT
>NZ_JBFSPI010000105.1:0-16586 GCF_041464685.1 Vibrio sp. 10N.237.312.B06 | reverse complement strand
AAGACTCGCTACACTGTGCGATCTAAACACCTTAAATGATAGGTGTTGGCTATTAGGCGGGTTTTTCCGTTTCAATCTGTAGGACCATACATGTGTCTTCGTAAGTCGAGCGCTACTGCATCATCAAGAAAGCGAATAGACCAAAACCTAAAATCAAGCGGTAAATAACAAACGGCGTCATACCCATACGAGAGATAAGCTTCAAGAAGAAGTGAATACAGATATAAGCACTAATGAAAGAAACCACGATTCCCGTTAGCAAAGTACCAACATGGATTGGATCACCACTGGTCACTAACTTCAGGCCCAAATAACCACCAGCCAGAGTGATGATTGGGATAGACATCAAGAAAGAGAATCGAGCCGCCGCTTCACGTGTGAAACCAAGGTAAAGTGCTGCGGTAATCGTTGCGCCAGAGCGAGACGTACCTGGGATGATCGCCATTGCTTGAGCAAGACCAATAAACAGCGCCTTTTTCCAACCCGCTTGGTATTCGTCATCACGCAGGCTTGAGTTCTTATCCACCCACCATAGCAACAGACCAAAGATAATGGTGGTCGTCGCTATCACCCATGCACTGCGCAAGTAAAGCTCAACAATATCTTTCATCAACAAACCAAAGATACACGCAGGAATCGTCGCGAGAATGATCATCCACGCTAACTTCGCTTCTTTACTGCGATCGCCTTTAAACACTGAACCAAAGAATGCGCTCAACAGAGAGACCACTTCTTTACGGAAATAGATAACCACGGCTGCCAAAGTACCAACGTGGACAGCCACATCAAAAGCCAAGCCTTGATCTTCCCAACCTAAAACAGCAGAAGGAAGGATTAAGTGTGCAGAACTGGAAATAGGTAAAAACTCAGTAAAGCCTTGCACCAACGCCAACATAAACGCTTCAAAATAACTCATTACTTACCTTAAAAATTATAGTGTTATATCTACGACAGAGAGCGTGTCTAATTGCTGCATCTTCTGCCATATTTCACTGACGTTTCTTCCATCTTGCGGGATCACTCTCGCAGGACAAAGATCATAAAGTGGTTGTGTTACAAAAGGATATTTATAGATATCACTGCGTGGTAATTCTGGATCGCTCTCTGATACCACCTCTCCAAACAGCACAATATCAAGATCGAGCTTTCGATCTTGAAGCTTATGGGCATCTTGAGGGCGACCCCATTTAAACTCAATTTCACGGAGCTGCTGTGAAAATTCAGTCAATGAGAGTGATGTGTCGATCTCAACCACAAAGTTATAAAACGAGTGGCTTTTAAACCCCACAGGCTCACAGTGATAGATCTTAGAGCATTTAAGGTTAGTTCCTAATGATTGAAGCTCTGTCCATGCCACCCTTGCATGCTTGTCGCGGTCTATGTTCGTGCCAACACCAACATAGGCTATTGTCATGCTTGACCTCTTTCGATGATCACACCCACGGCTTTTGCTTGTGGTACTGCGCCAGGCTTCGCTAGACGAATTTTAATCCAAGGCACTGAGAACTGAGTCATAATCAATTCAGCGACTTCTTCTGCCACACGCTCAACTAATAGGAATCGGCCATTCGCAATGTGGTCAAGTACGGCAGTGCTGACTGTCGAGTAATCCAAAGCATCGACAACATCATCACTCTTACCTGCTGGGCGATTGTCATGAGCCATTTCAATATCAAGCACAAGTTTTTGTTTAATCTCTTGTTCCCAATCGTAAACACCGATCGTTGTAATTACTTCTAGCTGTTCAATGAAAACTTTATCCAGTGCCATGACTTGTCCTTTTAGAGGTCGGATACCCATACCGGGGAAAAAAACGTATTATTTGCGTAATTCCAGATATGATATCAATTACTCTTAGATTGAGCATTATTTTCCCATCGTTAGGCTTATAACTGTTTAAGGAAAAACATGACCCCATTGGCACTCATCATGATTATTGCTGCCTATTTACTAGGTTCAATCTCTAGTGCGGTCTTGATATGCCGAGTCTTAAGACTTCCTGACCCAAGAACTGTGGGGTCCAATAACCCCGGAGCCACCAATGTGCTTCGCGTGGGTGGCAAAGGCGCCGCTGCGGCCGTCCTGCTTTGTGACATGCTTAAAGGCACCATTCCTGTTTGGCTTGGCTACTACCTCAAGATCGATCCCATCATTTTAGGTGTTGTGGCGATCGCAGCCTGCCTTGGTCATATGTATCCAATATTCTTCCACTTTAAAGGTGGTAAAGGCGTCGCAACCGCACTCGGAGCTATCGCCCCAATTGGATTCGATCTAACAGGCATGATCATGGCGACCTGGTTAGTTGTGGCATTTTTGTTTCGTTATTCTTCTTTAGCTGCACTGGTTACTGTGTTGCTCGCACCTTTCTACGCTTGGTTAGTCAAACCTCAATACACACTGCCTGTGGCCATGTTGTGTTGTTTGATCGTCCTACGTCACCATCAGAATATCCGCCGCCTACTCGATGGCAGCGAACCAAAACTCGGGCAAAAAAAATCGGCTTAAACTGTCATGTCTAAGCCGATCCATTTTTAAATTGAGATACGTTTAAACCAACGTAAATCTCTGTCGAGCAATACTATTCAATATCTAAAGCTTACAGCAGATGTTTATCTAAAAACGTCTTCAGCATTGTGTTCACAAACTCTGGTTGCTCTAGCGAACTAATATGACCAGCATCAGGAATCACCACTAACTCACTGCCCGTAATACAATCGTTCATTAGGTATGACTCAAGTGCCGGACGTGGTTTGTCTTCTTGCCCTACAGCGATCAAAACCGGCAGTGCAAAGCTCTCTACTGCTTCAATCATATCGCGACGTCCAAAGACCATTCGACCGACTCGAGCCACTTCTTCAGCGTTCTCACCCTTAAGAGCCGATAATTTCTGAGTAAAGCCTTCCACTAAAGTTGGCGTGTTTGTTTGAGCATCATTTGCAAAGAACAATGGAACAACCGCTTCAACAATCGGTTGAGGAACCATCTTGGTTTGAGTAATGGTGTCTAACATGCTGAAGTATTTAGCATGAGCAACTTCTGGTTCTAAACCAACAAAGGTATCCATTAGAACTAAAGATTTAATACGTGCAGGTGCAAGTTCCGCTAACTCGGTTCCCCACATACCGCCAACCGATAAACCTACTACGGAAAATTCTTCGATTTCTAAATGATCAAGTAGATCCAAAATGTGTTGAGCGTAATCTTTTAAGTTGCGCATCGAGCTCGGCGCGGCTTGTGATTCACCATGAGACCAAAGCTCTGGAACAATACAGCGATACTGAGTTTTTAATGCATCGATCTGCGGCTTCCACATTGCACTGTCCCAAAGGTAGCTGTGGCCTAATACAACAACAGGGCCTTGACCTTCATCTAGGTACGCCATCGATTGATTGTCTACTGTGAACTTGTTCATTTTCTTCCCTAATCTCTATCAGCAATTATTTATCGACATACAGTCGGTAAGCTAGGATATAAAAACGGCCGCACTCAGCGACCGTTTATCGAAATACTATGGTTTATTTGGCGATTGGTTATGATTAAACAATCGGCTCTAGCTGGTCAATTGGCCAACGCGGTGTGGCATGGACAGATAAATCAGCCGTTTCACCATTCTTCAGGCGCTGCATGCCCGCATAAGCGATCATCGCACCGTTATCTGTACAGAACTCAGTGCGTGGGTAGTACACCTCTCCACCGATTTTCTTGGCTAATGCTTCAAGCTCAACTCGTAGTTGTTTGTTGGCACTCACACCGCCAGCAATCACGATACGTTTCATACCCGTCTCTACCAACGCACGCTTACACTTGATTACCAAGGTCGCACAAACCGCTTCTTGGAACGCATAAGCGATGTCAGCACGAGTTTGGTCATCATTGTCATTAGCACGAATGGTATTTGCCGCGAACGTTTTCAAGCCCGAAAAGCTCATATCTAGACCCGGACGATCGGTCATTGGACGTGGGAACTTAAAACGACCTGGCGTGCCTTTTTCTGCGAGTCGAGATAACAGTGGACCACCTGGGTAATCTAAGCCCATTAGCTTCGCGGTTTTATCAAACGCTTCACCCGCCGCATCATCAATCGATTCACCAAGAATTCGGTATTCACCAATGCCTTTCACTTCTACCATCATAGTATGACCGCCAGAAACCAGCAGAGCAACAAATGGGAATGGTGGAGGATTATCTTCTAGCATTGGCGCAAGAAGGTGACCTTCCATATGGTGCACTGGCACAGCAGGCACGCCCCACGCATAGGCAATACTGCGACCAATCGTTGCGCCCACAAGCAATGCACCAACCAAACCAGGGCCAGCTGTGTAAGCCACGCCATCAATATCTTTCGACGTTAGGTTCGCTTCTGCCAATACCGCTTTAATCAGTGGAATGGTTTTTTTTACGTGGTCACGCGACGCTAGCTCAGGTACCACACCACCGTAATCGGCGTGCAGCTTTACTTGGCTGTATAACTGATGAGAAAGCAGCCCTTGCTCATCATCATAAATTGCGATTCCTGTTTCATCACAAGAGGTTTCAATACCAATAATGCGCATAATTTTCTCGGCACGCTTTCGTCTAAAATGGGAAATTAGCGCAATATTACCCTGCCTAAGCTCTTCAAACAAATATTGTACAGACTATAATCGACAAAGTGCTTTACAAAGCCACTGTGATCGGATTAAAATTCCGCACCATTTTTGATCAAGCTGGTTAATGGCCAAACGCGAATAGAGAGTTAGCTCGATGGGTAACTTCTCTGATTTGGTACTGAGTAACCAGCGATAATGAATAACCCCTGAGGTGAAAGGCATATGCCAATAGTTAAAGTACGTGAAAACGAACCGTTCGACGTTGCACTACGTCGTTTCAAGCGCTCTTGTGAAAAAGCAGGTATCCTTTCTGAAGTGCGTCGTCGTGAGCATTACGAAAAGCCAACTACAGTTCGCAAACGCGCTAAAGCAGCAGCTCAAAAGCGTCACGCTAAAAAGCTAGCTCGCGAAAACGCACGTCGCGTTCGTCTGTACTAATAACTTAATCCATAAGGACTGAGTTATGGCTCTTATTGAACAACTCAAAGAAGAGCAAAAATTAGCGATGAAAGCCAAGGACAAACCGCGCCTTGGCACTATCCGCTTAGCTCTTTCAGCAATTAAGCAACGTGAAGTTGACGAACGGATCACTCTGAACGACGACGACATTATTGCTATATTAGTTAAAATGGTTAAGCAACGTCGCGATTCTGTTGCTCAATATGAATCGGCAAATCGTCAAGATCTTGCTGACGTGGAAAAAGCAGAAATTACGGTACTTGAAGGCTTTATGCCTCAACCGCTAACTGAAGAAGAAGTTATTGCACTACTTGATAGCGCAATTGCAGAAGCTCAACCTGCGGGCATGCAAGACATGGGTAAAGTAATGGCTATCTTGAAACCACAAATTCAAGGGCGTGCAGATATGGGTAAAGTTAGTGGTTTAGTTCGTTCTAAACTCGCTTAATCCCAAATCAAATTGCAACAAGCCGTGCAATCCTTCGGAACGCACGGCTTGTTTGTATCTGTAACCTATTCAAACTATTATTATCCACACTCTCAGTTAGTGCACTTTTCTAAGGTTTTATGGCAGGACACATCCCGCGTAGTTTCATCGATGATCTCCTAGCGCGTCTCGACATTGTCGATATTGTGGACGCACGCGTGAAACTTAAGAAAAAAGGCAAAAACTATGGTGCTTGTTGCCCATTTCACAACGAAAAGACCCCTTCTTTCAGCGTAAGCCAAGAAAAACAGTTTTATCACTGCTTTGGTTGTGGCGTACACGGCAATGCTATCGACTTCATTATGGAGTTCGAACGTCTCGATTTTGTTGAAGCGATTGAAGAGCTGGCCTCATTTTTAGGACTTGATGTTCCTAGAGAACAGCGCAGCGGTGAAATATCCACGGCGCCAAGAGCCAACAGCGAACAAAAACGTAACCTCTACGATTTGATGGGCGGCATCAGTAATTTTTACCGCTCTCAGCTGAAAATCTCAGCTAACAAACCTGCGATTGATTACCTAAAAAATCGCGGTCTTTCTGGTGAAATCGTACAGAAATTTGGCATTGGCTACGTCGCTGATGAATGGGACTTGGTTCGTAAGAACTTTGGCCAACAAAAAGAAGCCCAAGACATGCTCGTGACTGGCGGCATGCTAATCGAGAACGATAAAGGTAACCGATACGACCGATTCCGTGGACGCGTAATGTTCCCGATTCGTGATCATCGTGGCCGTGTGATTGGTTTTGGTGGTCGTGTATTAGAAGACGGCACACCCAAATACCTCAACTCACCAGAAACGCCTATCTTCCATAAAGGTAAAGAGCTTTACGGCCTTTATGAAGTGCTGCAAGCCTACCGTGAACCGCCGCAAATACTTGTGGTTGAAGGTTACATGGATGTCGTGGCACTCGCGCAATATGGTGTCGATTACGCGGTTGGTACACTAGGTACGGCAAGCTCTAATGAGCACCTGCAAACCTTATTTAGACAAACTAGTACTGTAATTTGTTCATTTGATGGTGATAACGCAGGCAAGAAAGCTGCTCGCGGCGCAATGGAACATGCCTTAGAGTATTTGAATACTAATAAAACTCTAAAAGTAATGTTCTTACCTGACGGTGAAGATCCTGACTCTTTTGTTAGAACATATGGAAAAGAAAGGCTTGAGATAGAGATGAATAATGCTCTTTCCCTACCTGATTTCTTATTAAAGGACATACTTGAAAGAGTTGTAGATAACAGCAGTCGAGAAGGTAAAAGACATGTAGTTACTCTAGCTGCCCCTCTGCTAGATAAAACCAAAGATCCTTCCCTAAAAGCTTATCTATGGAACGAACTCGCATTAAGAGTAGGCTGGAGTAACGACCAGGTTGATAAATTTCTTTTGGAATTAAAGCGACAAGGGGCTTCTAGTAACAGAGAGCCCGTCAAACCTCAACCGCATAAAGAGCTGAAGCGCACTCCAATGCGTGAAGTTATCGCTTTGCTTATCCAAAATCCGAGCTATGCTGATATGGTACCGGATTTATCAAGTGTCAAAGGCTTACAGTTGCCTGGGCTAAGTTTATTCGTCGAAGTACTTGATAAATGCCATGCGCATCCCCATATCAACACAGGCCAATTATTAGAGCATTGGCGACACAATAAACATGAGGCGCTTCTGTCTCGTCTCGCGAGCTGGGAAATCCCCCTCGACGAAGACAATCAAGAAGACATATTTTTAGACTCATTGGACAATATCCTTGCCCAGTGCGTTGAAAAACAAATTGAAAACCTGCAGGCCAAAGCAAGAAGTGTCGGTTTATCAGCCGAAGAAAAAAGGGAGCTACTAGCTTTAATGCTAGATCTAAAAGCGTAACCCTGTTTGATTAGTCAGCATTTAATAAATTTGTTAACATAATTGGTTTGCATTTGAGAATGCAACGTCCTTCACCAGACCTGAAGTTGGATATCATCTATGGATCAAAATCCGCAGTCACAGCTAAAATTACTTGTTATTAAAGGCAAGGAACAAGGCTATCTGACCTACGCCGAAGTAAACGACCACCTACCTGCAGAAATCGTGGATTCTGAACAGGTAGAAGACATCATTCAAATGATCAATGACATGGGTATCAAGGTAGTAGAAACTGCACCTGACGCTGATGATCTAGCACTTAATGATGACGATGCCAATATAGATGAAGATGCAGCTGAAGCTGCTGCTGCTGCGCTTTCAAGCGTAGAAAGCGAGATTGGCCGTACAACTGACCCAGTTCGTATGTACATGCGTGAAATGGGTACAGTTGAACTACTGACTCGTGAAGGCGAAATCGACATTGCGAAGCGTATTGAAGATGGTATCAATACCGTTCAATTATCTGTCGCTGAGTACCCAGGCACGATTCCATACATCTTGGAACAGTTTGACCGCGTACTCGCTGAAGAGATTCGCTTAACAGATCTAATTAATGGCTTTGTTGACCCAGACGACGATGGCACAGCTGCGCCAACGGCGACTCACATCGGTTCAGAGCTCGCTAAAACTGCTCTAGAAGACGAAGACAAAGAAGAAGCAGAAGACGACGAGGAAGAAGAAGAGGAAGATACAGGTATTGATCCTGAGCTTGCTCTTGAGAAATTCACAGCGCTTCGCACTAGCTACCAAAACCGTCAACTAGCAATCAATGAATACGGCCACGAAAGCCCGAAAGCAACGCTTGCAACAACAATGATGCAAGACGTATTCAAAGAGTTCCGTCTGACGCCAAAACAGTTTGATTACCTAGTAAACGAACTGCGCACTTCAATGGATCGCGTACGTACTCAAGAACGCCTAATCATGCGTCAAACGGTTGAGTACGGCAAAATGCCGAAGAAATCTTTCATTGCTCTATTTACTGGCAATGAATCTAGCGAAGCATGGTTGGACGAAGTTCTTGCTTCAGACAAGCCATACGCAGAAAAGATCAAACGTAACGAACACGACATCCGTCGCTCTATCCAAAAGCTGGATATCATCGAACGTGAAACGTCTCTTACTGTTCAAAGCATCAAAGATATCAGCCGTCGTATGTCTATCGGTGAAGCGAAAGCTCGTCGTGCGAAGAAAGAGATGGTTGAAGCGAACTTACGTCTAGTAATCTCGATTGCTAAGAAGTACACAAACCGTGGTCTACAATTCCTGGATCTAATCCAAGAAGGTAACATCGGTCTGATGAAAGCGGTAGATAAGTTTGAATACCGTCGTGGTTACAAGTTCTCTACTTACGCTACGTGGTGGATCCGTCAAGCAATCACTCGTTCGATTGCCGACCAAGCTCGTACTATCCGTATTCCGGTTCACATGATCGAAACGATCAACAAACTAAACCGTATCTCTCGTCAAATGCTACAAGAGATGGGTCGTGAACCGCTTCCGGAAGAGTTGGCTGAGCGCATGCAAATGCCTGAAGACAAGATCCGTAAAGTACTGAAAATTGCTAAAGAGCCTATCTCAATGGAGACACCAATCGGTGACGACGAAGATTCGCACCTAGGTGATTTCATCGAGGATACAACGCTAGAACTGCCTTTAGACTCTGCAACGGCAACAAGCCTGCGCGGTGCAACTAAAGACGTTCTTGCAGGCCTAACTCCTCGTGAAGCGAAAGTACTGCGTATGCGTTTCGGTATCGACATGAACACTGACCACACTCTTGAAGAGGTTGGTAAACAGTTCGACGTAACTCGTGAACGTATCCGTCAGATCGAAGCTAAAGCACTGCGTAAACTTCGTCACCCAAGCCGCTCAGAAACTCTGCGTAGCTTCCTAGACGAGTAATTACACGCTTTAGTGTGGTTAGCTTTTAAGCATAAAATAAAAAAGGTGAGCGTTGGCTCACCTTTTTTGTGCCTACGTGATTTAAGTGGCTAAGATGTAAGCGGAATTGCCCCTCATAGTGTCTAGACACCATTGATTGGTTCCCCTATAATCTATGCCCTACGGCCCCTTAGCTCAGTGGTTAGAGCGCACGACTCATAATCGTTCGGTCCCCAGTTCAAATCTGGGAGGGGCCACCAAATTCCGATAAGGCTCATGAAGAAATTCATGGGCCTTTATCTTTTCTAGTCCTTTCCATATCCGGTCTTCGATTACTTCCTGTAAGCAAGATTCCATTAGCGCCACTAAAACACTCCACCTAATCACCACAGAACCCGTAAATCTATCTCAGGCTGATATCAACCATCAGTAACCTCTCTTATCTGTACAGCAAGATTCTTCGCTAAATACATACCACTCAACACCAGAATAGAACCCCAGAAAAACTTCCCGACTAAACCAACAAAAATATAACCAACATTCCGTTCCATTCCATTAGATTCAGTAATTTATATAGATATAGATGAGATACCTAAATGGAGTTCTAGCTGAGATCAGTCAGGAGACTCAGCACCGAAGATTAGAACCAGATGACTGTTGAACAATGATGACCAATTACCCTCAGTGGTAATTGGTCTGATATCTCTTAAGTGATTGAGGTTAGTCGTCAGCAGCAGTGAACCACAGAGCTAGAAACGAAGGCTAATCACTGGACTGGTATTCATACTGAAATCGGTAATCTCAACGCTAGGAGTGGTTCTAGGGCGAATCCCGTATGAGTTAGGGCGAGAAGTTGGGGCAGTGGAATCAGATGGAAATCTAGCAGGATAATGTCGCCGACGGGGTTGATGGGGATGTCAGGGATGTCGGAGTTGGAAGGGTTAACAGGGTTACTAGGGTTGGTTCTGAAATAACTAATGAATCCGTTCGGTAATTTCCCTAACTTTATCAACCCTAGAATTGAATCGAAAGACCGGACTAGGACCGGACCGACGACGCCGTCAACAAAACCTAGGAAAAGTAATTACTGAAGAAGTTAGGTAGAACAAGGGCTAGAGAGAGATTATAGGGCCAGTCTAGAGAGACCGACCCAGCGACTTAGGATTTTAGGCGTTGGGAGTGATGTGGGGATCAGTTCGAGGCTGTTACATATCCGTATTTTTGGGTTCATTCCTGCCAATGTTACACGACCATCTGAGCTTCTGAGACATATCTGGCGTAGAGTAATTCATAACAATACGACCTGTTTTTTTATTTAGTTTAGCTAATCCGATGTAATCTTTAATAAATAAGGTCTTTGAGTTATTAGAAATATCTGTACCATCATTAGAGCCATAACTAGAAATGACCCACCCACCAATTTCAATTGAGTAGTAGTAATCTTCTTTAATTCTCAACCAGCCATCTTTGATATCTCCCACAGCCAAATCTCTTAATTTTGGAGTAAGTGATGTTAGTTCGCAGAATAGATGCCTTTTTTCATCATATTTAACGGTGTCGGCGGCATTTCCACTCGATGAAATCACCATCAAAATCAAAAGAATTTTTTTCATTAACCTTCCTGCATTGATTTTCTTGAAATCAGGTTTATATAATAAATTGCTTGCGCAAGTATAAGATAAATAAAATTAACATCAAATGGTAATCTCATTATAAAATCAACGCAGTTCTAAAACTTAAAAAAGGTGAAGTCGGGATTATAAAATGCCATCAAATTTAATAATCAGGAAAATTTTCCACGTCATTTTTCTGTCAATGCTGAGTCACAAATCATTTGCTGAACCACTTAACTACAAGGAAAAAGAATCAGCCTTTATTGCGGCAGGGTATCTCTTAAATCAAAATTTTTGGCGCAATGATTGTGACGATACGAGCGTTACTTCCGCTGGAGAAATCGACATGGTACTAGATTTAAACCATGATAAAAAACCAGAAGTCCTGATAATGCAATCTAGCTCGTATTGCTATGGCAATGTAGGGTACCATTATACCCTCCTCAGCAAGTTGCCCAATATGAAATGGAAAGTCATAGCTAAAGGGGTTGGCATACCCAAATTTATTGCACATGAGGAATTTAGTTCTTGGCCTGAGATAGAGGTAGGTGGTCCCAGTTTTTGTTTCCCTATTTTGCAATGGAGCGGTAAGGACTATGTGTTTGATCGATACCAATACGATTATAAACCATGTTCTTTAAACAAATAGATCCCCCGTTCAATGGAAATCGAAATATTAGCTAAATAAAACACATATTAACTCTATGTTATCAATAATATGGAGTTAGTCATGCTAAAAATAACCAACCTTCAACAAGCCACAACCCTACCAACCACTACAACCCTGCAAGACCAAGTCAAAGCCATACTCACTGAACCATTCCACGATGAAACAGAAACCCAACAGGCGTGGGATGAACTGCAATGTGAACTCTGGTTCCTCACATCAATTAATGAGCTATACGCTGTCGTCGTCGACGATATCGAACTGCTGAAACGAGCCCTAGCCTATACCGAATTCGAAGATGCTCTAGATTACGGAGCTTCTATATCCCTAAGCATTGTCGAGGACAGTGGTAAGGGTATCTACCTACTGATGCCTAAGACACTCCGTACTGAATTGCATCAGCATTTCTCAATCTCTGATGAGTAAGGGGGACTGATGCAATCACGTAAGTTCAAATTCAATAAGCGCCAACTCGATTCATTACCGCCGACGCCGTCGACAAGTCGAAGTAAAGAAACTGAGTATACGGATGAGCTCTGTAGCGGCCTGAAAATTATAATCAACAGACAAGGGAGACGCAGGTTCCTATTCAGGTACACCTATTTTGGTAAGAAAAAATCTCTCCAATTAGGTGAATACCCTGCGCTAGATATCAACACTGCTAGGCAGATAGCTAATGATCACAAGCGAGAGATAGCACTGGGAAATGATCCCAAGGCAATGAGGGATGAAAAATCCAATGTACTAAGTTTTCAAGAATTTGCGGAAGAACACTACTTACCCTACGCTCGTATGAACAAGCTCACTGCTAAGAATGATGTCGGTAACTTAAAGCTTCATTTCTACCCGAAATGGGGCAAGAAAAGCATCACCGATATCAATCAACAAGATATTCAAAAGCTACTCGATGGGGTCTTAGAAACAAGGAAGCCTTCCACGGTAAATAGATTGCGTTCCCTAGTCCTTAGGATCTTTAGATTATCAATAGAATGGGGATTTGTGGATAAGAATCCGGGACAGTACATAAGGAAGCTCAAGGAGAACAATCTAAGAAACAGATTCCTGAACCGCAAAGAAGTTTCATCTTTCATCAAGGCATGCAACGAGGAGCCCAATCGCACCCAAGGAAATGCCTTAAAATTTGCCCTGCTTACCGGAATGAGAATTGGTGAAATAACCAGCTCTAAATGGGACTGTCTTACCGTCGACGACGACGGCAATTGGAGCCTATTCCTACCGCACACAAAGTCGGGGTTATCAAGGACGGTCTTACTCAATAATTTAGCTAAGGAGGTAATACATGACCAGCGACGATTTCAGATACGTAAGAACCCCTATATCTTTGCCGGAGACGCACCCGGTAGACCTATCGCACATCCAAAGAAGGCATTCGCTAGAATCAAGAAAGCAGCAGGCATCTACGATGATTTCCGCATTCATGACCTCAGGCATTCATTCGCCTCGATCCTTATAAACAGTGGTAACGCCACGCTCTATGATGTTCAGCATCTACTTGGGCATCAAAGCCCCCAAACTTCGACTCGTTATGCTCATTTGGCTAGTTCTAGGTTGAGGGAGGTAAGTGCTAATGTGTCAGAGTTGGTAGGGGATGTGAGTAGTTAGGGAAATCAGAAACAGCCAGTAGAACTACTGGCTGGCATTTCGCTTACAGATCCTTACATCAATGAGACGGTGATCTAGCGGCACAACTTATCAATTGAATTAATTATGTTTCTCAAGTTTAATATAAATTAGAATTATGAGTTTAGTTGGGTAAGGATGAAAAGATGTATAAATTCACTTTGCAAACAGTAAAGTTTAAGCAATCTTTACTGGCAAGTACTTGTCTTTTAGTTAGTTCATTGGCTTGCGGACAAGAAACTAGTCCTGTTTTTGATAATTTTTTTGAGGTCAGCAAAGGAATAGGGAAACAGATAGAAAAAAGTATTAGTAACAGCGATAGGATTTCTCTCTTTCTTCATGAGGTTGTCCTATCTGAAGAGCTAACGAAGCAACCTAGAGTTGTTGAAATAGAGGTTACTTTTAATGACAGAAAAGGTGGCTCAAGTGTTTACTCAACTGTAAGTAGGAGCCTACTTAAACCAGAAAAACAAAAGACATCCATAAATAGCAACTATAGTATTATAGTGAGCTCCGAGCCCCTATTAGATATAAAAAATATTGAGGTTTCATTTAACTTAAGGCCAATTGATGAAGCTAATGAACAACTGTTCGATACATTATCGGGCCTACTGCAAATTGCCACTCCTGATAACCCAGCAATAGATATTTTGAGAGAGGTTATTCCCAGACCTAAGGGGCAAGTAGAATTACCTAAGCTAACCTCTAAATTTATTGTCCCTAGTAACTTTAGCCATGCCCAAGAGCTGAAGAACAAAGGCTATGCTATTTTTGAACCAGACATTCCTATGAGCGTCGCATTCTCCATCGATGAAGCAACTATGTCTTCGAATCTGCTTAAGAATGCTATCAACTTAGTAATAGGTGAAAAAATATATAAAGACACTCGAAACATTTCAGGGTATGTAAAAGTAATTCCAACTAAAGTTGAACGTAACAAGATCGAGCCTAGACTACTAGGAAAGATGAATGCTTCTTTTAAGTATCTAATTTCAAGTGAGAAAGAAAAATTCACCTTAGCAAGAAAGTTATATAATGATGCTTTAGCAATGGTGAATTCATATTATCCCAGCACTGACACTCGGTTGACGTCCGAGAGAGATGCATGTTTGGCTTACTTATATCTACTCAATATCTACATTGAGTATGAGAATGGAAGAGCTGATGAATTAGCTCCTCGTTTCGCAAACTGGGTGGCAACTCATCAAGACCCGTTTTTGTTTAGTGGTATTGATACCTATTATGTAAGTGACTTCTATGGTAATAAAGACGCAGTACTGCTTTTTCCTAAGTTACTAGATAATAATGCCTTATCGCAACTATTGCATATGCAAAAAAGATTTCACAACAGTATGAAATCTTTAAAAGGTACACCTAATTACCTAAGTTTAGTAGATAGTGTCTCCCACGAAACGAGCAGTGGTAGTTTAGCGAACAGAAATTAGACGTCCCCCTCTACTCACTGATACCATCCCCCCCACTAACCATCCTAAAATCCTAAGTCGCTGGGTCGGTCTCTCTAGACTGACCCTGTAATCTCTCTCTAGCCTTTGTTCTACCTGATTTCTTCAGTAATTACTTTCCCTAGGTTTCGTTGACGGCGGCGTCGGTCCGGTCCTAGTCCGGTCTTTCACCCTGATTTTAGGTCTATTGCCGTCGTCGTCGACGGGATTCACACTCTAGATTTCCATCTGATTACACCAACCCATTCGACTAACCCAACTTCTCACCCTAACGCATACGAGATTCACCCTAGAACCACTCCTAGCGTTGAGATTACCGATTTCAGTATGAATACCAGTCCAGTGATTAGCATTCGTTTCTAGCTCTGAGGCTCACTGCTGCTGACTACTAACCTAAATCACTTAAGAGGTATCAGACCGATTACCACTGAGGGTAATCGGTCATCATTGTTCAACAGTCATCTGTTTCTAATCTTCGGTGCTGAGTCTCCTGACTGATCTCAGCTAGAACTCCATTTAGGTATCTCATCTATATCTATATAAATTACTGAACCTAATGGAACGGAATGTTGGTTATATTTTTGTTGGCTTAGTCGGGAAATTTTTCTGGGGGTCTACTCTGGTGTTGAGTGGTATGTATTTAGCGAAGAATCGTGTTGTACAGATGAGAGAGCTTACTGATGGTCGATATCAGCCTGAGATAGATTTACGGGTTCTGTGGTGATTAGGTGGAGTGTTTCACTGGCGCTAATGGAATCGTGCTTACAGGAAGTAATCGAAGACCGGATATGGAAAGGACTAGAAAAGATAAAGGCCCATGAATTTCTTCATGAGCCTTATCGGAATTTGGTGGCCCCTCCCAGATTTGAACTGGGGACCGAACGATTATGAGCCAAGCTTCAGCACTGTAATCAACATAGTAACCCCGCCCCGAATCACTTCGAAATCCACCAGCAAAATCACATCACCTGATTACCCGCATGAGTTTACTGACGTCGACGACGGGGTTGATGAGGATGATGGGGGGAATTTAGTACGACGACGCCGTCGAGGTTATGAAGTCATAACAATCATAAGTATGGTTCAATCATATCTTTATTCTTTAATTTGAATTTAAAAAACAAATCACTCTCATCATGATTGCTGACATCAATATTCCATAATTTAGTAAGTATCCATACTAATGCTGCACTCTCTGTAAGGTATAGCTCATTGTCTGTTGGTAACATCCCAAAATCACGGCGAATAGAGGCTTTTTGAGCTTCGTTCAGTTCATGATGAAGTTCCAAAAACAAAGGTAATGGTGTATTCCACAAGGTATCTTCCGCAAGCTTTTCATGTTGAGCTGCGTCACCATTATTTAGTTCAACTACTTTAACTTCAGTTGCTCTAGCAAAATTAAAGTTCTTAAACTTATGCGCTCCACTCTCACTTCGATCATATGCTCTAAAAATCCAGTTCTTACCATCATAAAGAATAGCTACTGGAGCTAATTCTCTAGCACAATGTTTAATACTACTTCCTGAGATGTAACAGCACTCAATAGCTTTTTCACTTGAAATCGCTCTAGTAATTTTAGATACCTCATTTACATCTAACTGATTTTTTACAACACCAATTTTTCTGTAAGATATCAAAGGTCTATCTGCTATCTTATTCTTATTAAAACCATGCGCTAACATCCCTAATGCCTGCTCAGCTTCAATAGGAAGTAATGGGACATACTTCTCAAGGTTAATCACATTTATCTTATTTGATCTGTCGTGAATAATATTTTCTTTTCGATTGATCTGCTCCAGTCAGACTGGACACTTAGCTAAGCGACATTTCGCTTTTCAAAGTTCATTGGGCTTAGGTACCCAAGAGCACTGTGCCTTCTCGTTCG